>JALYGI010000095.1 GCA_030777185.1 Pseudomonadota bacterium | reverse complement strand
GCCCTGCTTCTCCGCTGAAAAACTCGGCCCAAGCGCGGCGCGCGAGCGCAGGGTCACGGCGGTGGTGCGCGGCATAAGCGGTCAGCCTCGAATGCCCCTCCTTCAAGTTCCGCCCACGCGCCGGTGCGCCCGTTTTTGCTCTGAACTCCGCCTCGGGGGCATTGTAGTAAGCGCAATAATCGAGCCACGCCTCTTTGTAAGCGGGCGCGTTCACCAGGCCGAAGAGTTCGGAGTGGGTTTCGACCGCGCCGAAGACAGCGTTGAGGTGGCTCACGCTCACTCGGTCGCCGGGCCCGACGAAGCGGCCGGAGCTGAGGTCGTAAGCGCCGCCGCCGGCAAACCATTGCTTGGGGAGCGCGGCGATCGAGTTCATGCCGGCCAGGATGCGGTCGCGCCAGCGCTTGTCCCCGGTCCGCTCCCATTCGGTGAGCCAGGCCGAAACCATCGAGCTCCAGCTTGTGCCGAACTGGAGGAAGATCTGGCCGGCCGGCAGCGGCGCGGCGGCGCGGACGGCGCTTGCCCCGCCGGGCGGAAGGGACTCGGCGCGGCGGGCGCCGACCTTCCGCCCGATCTCGATCTCGGCCAGGCGCTGGTCAGAATCGACGAGCGCGCGCATGAGGTCGCCGACGCGCTCATCGGCAGTGAGATAATAATAGATGCGGCGATAGGCGGCGGTCGAGACGCGCGGCTGCTTCGAGCTGTCGCCCCAATGCTGGACGGCGTGGCGGGTGCCGAGGCCGCGGAAGCGGCCGATGTGGTAGACGTCGACCTCGCCTGTATGGCGCGTCATCGCTTCCGCCATGCGGAAGACGTCGGCGCGGCCCGAGCGCAGGAAGCTGTACCAAAGCCAGAGGTCGGGCGAGAGTTCGCTGTTCGCCCAAGCGAAGCCGCCTATGTCGTACCGCCAGACGTGGCGGTCCGGATCATAGGTGTGCATGATGTCGCCATAGTTCCAAAAGCCGTACCAGCGGCGCTGCTCGATCTGGCCGAGATAGTAGCTCAGCAGATAGTCGTTCTGCTCCTCGATCGCGCGGCGGACCGGAGTCGATCGGTCGGGAAGGCTCCAGTCGCCGAAGACGCCGGCGGCGAAGAGGTCGGCGGGGGTGGGGACGAGGCGCGGCGGCTTTGCGACGGTCGCTGCCATCTCGGCGAATCGCTGCCGGGACGGCGTCGACGCCAGCGCCCAGAGCGTGAACTCGGTCGTGCGGGCGATGCCGTGCGGCGTGCCCCAGCCGGGCTCGTAATCCTCGTAGGTGATGTCGAGGCCTTCGTTCTGCGACGCGTAATCGTCCATGCCGAGGCCGTCATGATAGAAGCGGAGGTCCATCGGCGGGGCGTCCGGCGAATGGTACCAGATGGTGAAGCGGGCCGCGTTCGTATGGGCATTGCGGATGTCGAGCCGGGTCGGCGTCAGCTTCCAGAAATTGGCCATGCCGAAGGCCGCGCCGCCCGAGACGCCGCCGACATAGCCGAGGCCGTCGGCGCGGCGGGCGGTGTCTGAATCGATCCAGCCGTGGCCTGCCTTGGTGCGCTTGGTGATGGTGAAGCCGTCCGAATTCGGCTGCGAGAGGGTGAAGTCGCCCCATTCGGGAACGTAGCGGAGGAGCTCGCCGACTGGAGGCGCGAGCTGCGCCACGGGCGGCGTCCTCAGCCCCGCCACCTGCGCCTCGCGCGCGGCCCTGCCGGGATCGCGCCTGAGGCCGGTGAGGGGGCGAACGGCTTCCGCCCAGACGCCGCCGCCCTCGCCGGCGAAGCGGACGTGCCGGTCGTGTGTGAGGTTGCTCATCGGCACCGTGCCGGTGAGGCCGAGGCCGCGGATGAAGTCCTTCTTCTCGTCCCCGTCGAAGATGAAGCTGTGGATGATGCGGACGGCTTCGGAGCCGGCGTAGAAATAGAGGCGGATCGTGAAGGGTAGCCATTCGCGCCCGGCGCCGCGATGGACTCCCTCCACCTTGACGACCGCACGCACGGGACCGGTTTGCTCCACCGTGGCGCGCGTCACGCGGCTCTCGAAGCGCTGCTGGGCGACGGACCCGCTCTCTTCCGAGGCCGGCTTGTCCTGCGCCGTCGCGACCAGCTTCACGTCCCGGATCGCCTCTCGGCCGCCGTTCGAGGCGGAGGCGATGATCGTGTCGCCTGAACGCGGCATTCGCCAGCCTATCCTGCCGCTCGACACCTCGATCGCATCGGCGCTTTCACGCACGGTGACCGGCGCCGCCGGAGCGGCCGGGCGGCCTTCGCCGACGCGAAAGGCGGACGGGCCGGCGATCCCCGCCGGGAGCGCATGCGCCGTCCATTTAATCGATCCGTCCGGCCACCAGGCGGTGGTCCAGGTCTGGACGGGCATCGCGCGCCCGCGCGTATCTTCGAGCGCAAAGCGCGCCCGCTTCGGTTTCGTGCCGCGCGGCCAGGCAACGCCCCAGGTCTGCCCCTCGTGGGCGGCAGGGGGAGCGCCGTCGAGCCAGACGATGTTGGCCTCGCGCTTCGCCGGCGCGCGCGGTCTGCCGTACGCAGCGGACGGCGCCAGCGCTCCGGCCGCGGCGCTTGCCAGCGTCGCCTGAACGATGAAGTCACGCCTGCTGATTGAATAGCCGCTCATCCGGATCGTCCCCTATTGAGAGGTGTCATGACATGTGGAACGGAATCCCACAATATGCGACAACGACTTTGCTCGCGGCGGCGCTACAATTTGGGCGAGCGAGTACCTATATTGGGCGGATGAGGAAGATGCTTACCGCCATGGCGGCCGTCGCGGCTGTGCTCGTTTCCGCTCCTGCCGCCGCGGTGGAGCCGCAGGCGCCGCGCGGCGAGGAGGTTTCGATCCCGTTTCCGAGGAGCGGCATCCGCACGTGGCATGCGGAAACCGACCGGATCCTCTACGTCCAGGATCGCAGCCGCCGCTGGTATCGGGTTGAGCTGATGCGGCCCTGCCTCGGCATCCAGTATAATTACGCGCTCGGCTTCGACACGCGCGGCCTTAGCCGGTTCGATCGTTTTTCTTACATCCTCGCACGCGGCCAGCGTTGCCCGGTGAACAGCGTGGTCAGGAGCGATCCGCCGCGGGGCAAGTTCAACCGGAACCGCGACCGCGTCAGCTGAGCCTCAGGAGCAGCAGCCACTCGCCCGGGTCCGGCTTTTGCAGCAGTGGTGGCAGCGCCTGCTGATCGAGCGTCGTTCCCGTTTTCGGCGAGAACCAGAGGCCGCGGGTGAGCTTGCTGGTGCGGAGCTGCGGCGCCACAGCGATCTGCGGGCCCGACATCGACGCAACCAGGACCGTCCGCCGGCGCACGTCGGCAAGCGCCCAGCTTGGCCCGGCGCCGTCCACCAAGCCTTCGGCGACGTCCATCCGCGGCAGGTCGGCGGCGAGATGCCCACGTAGGAAACCGTCGAGCGGCGTGTGGTCGATCTTGCGCCCTTGGTCGTGGCCGGCCGTCGGATTGCGCATCAGCACCTGCGCTGCCCCAGCCATGAGGGCGGGGACCTGGCCGGCGCCGTTGTGCCACGCCACCACCGCCTTGTGGGGGAAACGCTCGCGATATTCGCGGACCTGGCGGTAGGCTTGCGCGGGTGTGGTCGCGGGCGCGTGGTCGCCCATGCGGCCGAAGTCCTCGGTCACCGCTTCGCGGAATGCCTTGTTCTGCCCGCCCTTTGGCGCCCAGAGGCTCCCGTCCGGCCGGTACTGCCAGTAGCGCGTGTCGATTACGGC
Organism: Pseudomonadota bacterium; assembly: GCA_030777185.1. GTDB lineage: Bacteria > Pseudomonadota > Alphaproteobacteria > Sphingomonadales > Sphingomonadaceae > Allosphingosinicella. Next base: position 528 of record JALYGI010000095.1, on the reverse strand, counting down.
GACCTGCTGCGCGCGGACGGGATCGGCCAGGATCGCGTCGGTGACGTCTTTGCTCGCCGTCAGCGCGATCCGCACCCGCGTGCGATTTTCGCGCTCCCACTCGCGCACCGTGTCCATGAAGAACTGCTGAAAGGCGAGGGGGCCCGAATATTGGAAGCCGACGCCGAGCAGCAGGTTTTGGGCGCGGCCGATCCGGTCCAGCACCTGGCGGATGTAGCCCCGGTGCAGGGCGGCGCGGGGGCCGTAGTCGACATTGTAGACCTCGGTTGCGAGGTGGATGCGGCCCCTGGGCTCGATCGGCATCGGCTCCGGCAGGCCGGTGTCGTTGACGTTGTTGGCTGGCCGCCAGGGGTAATCCACCCAGTGGGGGACGATCTCCAGCAGGTTATGGGTGTTGTGGAGGCTGTGGTGGAGGACGAGGCCGTGGGAATCGCACAGCTCGGCGAAGGCCGCGGTCCGATCGAAATACCAGGGATTGAAGCGGGTGAGGTCGTAGAGGCTGAGCCCATCCCACGCCTGCCCTTCGCC
>JALYGI010000094.1 GCA_030777185.1 Pseudomonadota bacterium | reverse complement strand
GCACAGGAAGAGGGCGAGGGCGGCGACCTGGTCCACCGTGACGAACTTCTTGGTCGGCTGTGCGGAGAGGAGGACGTCGTTCATCACCTGCTCCCGGGTAAGGTTCCGCGCCTTCATCGTGTCGGGGATCTGGTTCTCGACGAGCGGCGTCCAGACATAGCCCGGGCTGATGCAGTTGACGGTGACGCCGCTGGTCGCGGTCTCGAGCGCGACGGCCTTGGTGAGGCCGGCAATGCCGTGCTTGGCCGCGACATAGGGCGCCTTGTTGGGGCTGGCGACGAGGCTGTGCGCGGAGGCGGTGTTGATGATCCGGCCCCAGCCTTTGGCTTTCATCGCGGGTAGCGCGAGCCGTGTGGTGTGAAACGCGGCGCTGAGGTTGAGCGCAATGATCAGGTCCCACTTCTCCACCGGAAATTGATCGAGCGGCGCGACATGCTGCATCCCGGCATTGTTGACGAGGATGTCGATGCCGCCGAGCTCGTCCGCTGCCCGGCCCATCAGCTGCTCGATCGCCTCCGGCTTCGTGAGGTCGGCATTGCTGTAGCCGGCTTTGCCGCCGCTCGCCTGCTCGACCTCCTGCCGGATCCGCTCGATTTCGCCGGGATCGCCGAAGCCGTTCAACATGATGTTCGCGCCCTCGCTGGCGAGCGTGCGGGCGCAAGCGAGGCCGATGCCCGATGTGGAGCCGGTGATGAGCGCGGTCTTTCCCTTTAGAAACATGGGGGCGGGGGTCTCCTCTGGTGGCGGGTTTCTTTCGGGTGCGTCGCGGCATTTTGCAACCGGGCGGTCAGCCGCGCATTGTTCGGTCCGCGTAATGGAGTGTGGCGATGCGGCTTGGCGACGAACAGGAAAGCGTGAATTTCGAGGATCGCACCGGTCGTGGCGGCGGCGGCCTTGGCGGTTTCGGCGGCGGTGGTAGCGGGATCATCGGCCTGCTGTTCGGTTTCGTGCTCAGCCGCTTCGGCATTGGCGGCGTTCTCATCCTGATGCTCGGTTATTGTGCGCTCAGCACTTTGGGCGGCGGCGGAGGCGGCACCATTGGCGGGGTCGGCGGCACTCCGGCCATGCAGACAGGGCCGGCCAGCGGGCAATCCACGCTTGATCCGAATAGCCGTATGCTGCTTACCCGGGTGCTCGGCTCCACGGAGCGGCGCTGGACGGACCTGTTCGCCGCGCGGGGTCAACGATATCAGCCGACCAGAATGATCGCCTATTCGCGCCAGGACCGATCCGGCTGCGGCGTCGCTCAGGCGGCCATGGGCCCGTTCTACTGCCCCACGGATCAGAGCATCTACATCGATCCGACCTTTTTTCAGGAGCTCAGCACCCGCTTCGGCGCGCAGGGTGATTTCGCGCAGGCCTATGTGATCGCGCACGAGGTTGGGCACCACGTCCAGAATTTGACGGGCGTTCTCGATCAGGCGCGGCAGGCGCAGAGCCGGCTCTCGTCTGCCGAGGCAAATGCGCTGCAGGTGCGGGTAGAACTGCAGGCCGATTGCTATGCTGGGGTTTGGGCCCGCAATGACCGCAACCTGATGGAGGCGGGCGACCTCGAGGAGGGGCTGCGCGCGGCCGAGGCGATCGGCGACGACACGCTCCAGCGACAGGCGCAGGGACGTGTCGTGCCCGAGAGTTTCACCCACGGCACCTCCGCGCAGCGCATGCAGTGGCTTCGGCGCGGCTACGAAACCGGCGACCCCGCCGCTTGCGATACCTTCAATGGCGCGGTGTGAGCCTTAGACCCGTTCGCGGTTATGCTGAACCACGATCGAGTCTGTTTTCCCTTCGATTGCCGTGCTTTCCAAGCCGTCAGGTGATTCCACCTGACTAGAAAGCACTCTAGAAGGTGAAGCGCAGCGTCGCCCTTGCGGTGGTCGGAGCGCCGGGGGTGATGTTGTTGTCGGTGTGCGCGGTCGGGAAATAAAGCTCGTTGAAGAGGTTCTCGACGTTCACCTGCGCTTCGATGCCCTCCGCGATCCGGAAGAAAGCGGCGGCGTCCACCCGCGTATAGGAGGGCAGCAGCACGGCGTTG
>JALYGI010000093.1 GCA_030777185.1 Pseudomonadota bacterium | reverse complement strand
GACAAGATGTCCCTCGCTTTGCGAGCGAGCGGAAGCTGCGCGGAGTTACACTCGAACTTGAGGCCGTATGGAAGCTTCGATTTCGTCTGGGTGGAAGCAATGGAGGAGTGCTTCGCCTCTCCGCGTTACCAGCCGGTCTTCCGTAACAGGAGCGTCAGGATATACAGGGTGCTGGACTCTTCGCCTTTGTAGAGCTGATCCGCTCGAGGGATCCTCGTTTTTTTGAAAAGTCCGGCTTCTACAGCTGCCCTCGATCGGTGAAGTGGCTCCACCCGTGCGTTGAGGCGCATTGGCTGAGCTTTTGGGCGGGCCATCGCCGCTTGAGACGCACGCTGTCACGCCAGAAGCTCGTTGCGGCACAAATGAAGCCCGGATAAGCGTCCCGCAGCCGCCGTTGTGCGGCCCAGTACAATTACAGCATGAAGGCGGGCCGTCCCGAATGACTTTGCACCAGATGAGGAGTCGGGAGTTCCCTATTCTTGCCGGCATGGCTTTGCTGGGGGTGGTCGTCGGAGTCATTCCGATGCTCTTCAAGCACCGCTTCTACCTGTACGACGATATGGAAACCCAGTTCGTCCCGATGTTCTACCACATCGGGCGGCTCCTTAGGGCAGGCGAATTCCCACTTATCACGCTCAACGCTTGGATCGGCAGCAACATCGCCGCGGAATTCCAGTACGCGATCTTCAATCCTTTCAGCATGCTGCTTTATTGGATCCTGCCTTCGATCAGCGACCATGCGGCTGGTGCAGCATTCCTTGCCTGCAGCTATTATGCGGTGCTCGCACCAGGCACCTGGATGCTGGCGCGCAGCTATGGAATAGCCCCGCGCTGGGCTTGGCTCGTCGTTCTTGTCGTGGCGATGAACAATTTCCTCAGCTACTGGGCGGCATCGAACTGGTTTCCGATCTTCTCCTCGGCGGCCTGGCTCGTCTGGGCCTGGGCCTTCCTGCGGTTCGCGAATGGCTCACGACTGGCTTGGGCTCTGGCAGTTGTTTTTTCCTACCTCACTATCACTGCGGGGTTCCCGCATGCCATGATGATGCTGGCGCTGGTCAGTCTCTTGGTTGCCATCGAGCGGGGGGCGGAGGCCCACAGCATCCGGCCTGCGCTTGGCGTTCTCGCGATCCCGTTCACGGCCATTCTGCTCAGCGCAGTTGCGCTCCTTGCCGTTACCTCGGCCGGTGAGGTGGCCGCCCGCAACATGGCCGTGGTCAACACCGACTTTCTAACCCCCAATCTTCGTGACGTCCTGCAACTGAGTGCGCCTTTGCACATCGGAATGATGAATATTTATGGCGGCTTCGGGCGCGTGTTCACCCCGATTTTCTATGTTGCCTGGTTCGTGTTCCCGCTGTTTGCGCTGGTGAACTGGAAACGCTTCGACTGGCGGCAGCCCGCAATCGTGTCTCTGCTGGTCCTGGCCGGGTTGATCATCTGGGCCATGCAGGGCCCGACCGAATTCATGATCGTCCGTTTCTTCATCCGCTGGCTGCCTTATCTGCACGTTGCGGTCTTGTTGTTGATCTTCGTTGCGGTAACGCAAGCCGGATTCAGCTTCACCCGCAAACGCATTCTCGTTGCGGTTGCAACCCTGGTCGTCTCCACGATCCTGTCCACCCAGGTCACGCCCCAATACGCGCTGTTCCACCTCGCTTTTGGTGTGGCCTCGATCATCGCCCTTGGCCTGTTCCTCGCCCTCCACAGGGTGAGGCCGGTTCTGCCTGTCCTCGTCCTTGCCGGGAGCGCCACATTTTTGTTCCTCGTGACTCACGCCGGCATCGTTAACAACTATAATTTTTCCAACCCGAACAGCCTGATCGAGGGCGTGAGCGGGGCCGAGGGTATGACAGCCGCGGCGCCCAGAACGAATGGTTTTCTCATCTGGAACGGCGCCCTGGATCCCGCCGCTGTGGGTGAATTCCAGGCGGGGCTGGCGTTCCTGGAAACGGGGCGCTCCTATATCAACGGTTATACTGGAGTTGGTCATCGTCCCTTGATGGCTCTCTTGTGCAGCAACTGGGCCGGCCAGACCTGTCCTGAGGCGAGGCGCAGGATCGCGGGGCTTGAGCCCGAGACCGGCATTCCCTTCGTCGATCTTATGCGCATCGATCGGCTGATCGTGCAGAAAGGCCCTTATCGGGACCGGCTCCCAGCCGAGATCGCGGACCATTGGCGGCTCGAGTTCGAG
>JALYGI010000092.1 GCA_030777185.1 Pseudomonadota bacterium | reverse complement strand
CGCCAGCACCCGCGCCCGCTGCACCTCCGGAGGGGCCGAGACGACTGCGATCCGGTCGACCTGCCGGTGCCCGGCCTTTTCCAGCAACAGCGGGATGTCGAGCACCACCAGCGGCGCGTCCCGGTGGTGCTGGAGGAAGCCTTCCCGCTCGCGCGCCACGGCGGGATGAATCAGCCCTTCCAGATTCTGGAGCGCCTCGCGCTCGGCGAGCACGCGCTCGGCCAGCGCGCTCCGATTTACCCCTTGAGGTCCGGTCGTTCCGGGAAACCGTGCCTCGATTTCAGCCACCAGCTCTCCTTCGGGCCCCTGCAGGCGGTGGACGGCGGCGTCGGCGTCGAACACCGGCACGCCTTCTTCCGCGAACATCTCCGCCACGGTCGATTTGCCCATGCCGATCGATCCGGTGAGACCAAGGACGATCATGCGGTGAGGAGCTCGCGAAGCTCGGCGTCATGCTCGCGCGGGGCGGGCCTGCCGAAGAAGATATTGAACGCGACCGCTGCCTGCCCGATCAGCATGTCGAGACCGGTAATCGTTCGGTGGCCGCGGGCACGAGCCTGTGCAAGCAGAGGTGTCTCCACCGGGTTGTAAACGAGATCATAGACGACGCTGCCGGGCGGCACGTGGCTCCAATCGATCGGGAGCGGCGGCTGACCGGCCATGCCAAGCGGCGTCGTATTGACCACAAGGTCGAGGAGCCCTCGCCGATCGTCGAAGAGGAAATCGGTCGGCCCGGCAAAATGCGACAGCGCCACCGCATGGTGCTCACCGCCGACCGCCGCCAGCAGCGCATCCGCCTTGGCAACGTCGCGCGCAGCGACCACCAATGTGAACCCTTCGGCCGCCAGCACGTGCGCGACCGCACGAGCGGCACCTCCCGCTCCGAAAATCCGCGCCATGCGAAACAGGTGCTGATCGGCCAGCAATGGGCGCAGCGGCTCCAGGAAGCCTTGTGCATCGCTATTGTAGCCCACCAGTGCCTCGGAGCCTTCCGCTTCTCGCGCGACAATATTGATAGCGCCGATCTTCGCGGCGTTGTCCGCAGCCTTCTTCACAAGCGGCATCATTGCCTCTTTGTGGGGTATGGTGACATTGCTGCCAGTCCAGTCCGGATCGGCCGCACGCCCGGAAAGGTAAGCCGGCAGATCCCCTGCAGCGACCCTTGTCGCCCGATAATCTCCGCTCAACCCCAGCTTCTCGAGCCAGAATTTGTGGATCAGCGGCGATTTGCTGTGCGCGATCGGATCCCCGATCACCTCGGCATAGGGAACAGCCATTATTCGTGATTCATACCGGCAGGATCCCCCGCTCGCGGAGGAATTCGAGCAGCGGAAGCAAGGGCAGACCCAGCACCGCGAAATGGCTTCCTTCGATCCGCTCGAACAGCTGCGCGCCCCGCCCTTCCGCATTATAGCCGCCTACGCTCCAGCGCACCTCGTCATATTCGCGGCCGAGATAGGATTCGAGGAAAGCGTCCGAAAAGCGCCGCATATGCAGCGTCACCGTCTCGGCCGCCCGCCAGACCGGCTTTTCCGCCGCCACCGCCACCGCCGCCGAATGCAGCCGGTGAGGCCGCCCCCTGAGCGACCGGAGCTGTTCCGCCAGTTCCCCCCGCGATCCGGCCTTGTCGAGCACCGACCCGTCCTCCCGCTCCAGCACCTGGTCCGATCCGAGCACGAGCGCTTCCGGGCCGGCATCAACGGCAAGCGCCTTTGCTTCGGCCAGCGCAAGCGCCAATTCTGCCGCCCCCACGCGCCCCGCGCGAAGCTGCGCCTTGGCGCTCTCCTCATCGAACCCGGCCTCGGCGGTGGCGAACGGCACACCCGCCGCTTCCAGCATCCGCCGCCGCGTTGCGCTTTTCGAGGCGAGCAGCAGCCTCATGCCTCGCCTTCCGCCGCATCATGGCGCTGCTCGCATAATTTCACGATCGCGAACGCCGTTTCCTCGATCGAGCGGCGAGTGACGTCGATCACGGGCCACCCATTGTCGGCGAACATCCGCCGCGCGAATGCGAGCTCGGCATTGACCGCCTCCTGATCCACATAGTCTGTCTCCGGCGCCTGGTTGAGCGAAAGCAGGCGATTGCGGCGGATCTGGATCAGCCGGTCGGAGCTTGTCGTGAGCCCCACCACCATCGGATGCTTGAGATTGAACAGGCTCGGCGGCGGCGGCGATTCCGGGACGAGCGGGATATTCGCCACCTTGAAGCCGCGATTGGCGAGATAGATGGAGGTCGGCGTCTTGGAGGTGCGCGAGACGCCCGCCAGCACGATATCGGCTTCCTCCCAATTCTCCCAGCCGACGCCGTCGTCGTGAGCAATGGTGAACTGGATCGCATCCACCCGCGCGAAATAGGCGGCGTCGAGCGCATGCTGCCGGCCCGGCCGCGCCTTGGCCTGCTGCCCCAGCACCGCCGAGAGGGCATCCACCACCGGATCCAGCGCCGACACGGCATGAATGCCCCGCTTGCGGCATTTCTGCTCGAGATCGCGGCGAATGTTGCTGTTGACGAGGGTGTAGAGCACTAGCCCCGGCCGCCGCTCGATATCGTCAAGAACGCGGTCCAGATGCCCTTCGGAGCGGACCATCGGCCAGAAGTGGCGGAGCACCTCGACATTGTCGAACTGGGCGAGGCACGCCTTTGCGATCACCTCCAGCGTCTCGCCGGTGGAATCCGATAGGAGGTGGAGATGAAGCTGGCTCAAGCGCGATTCCGGCCTGTGGAAAACATTGTCGAAAAGGCTAGCGGAACCCTCGGGACGGTCGCAAGGAAAGCTTTCCTCCCCGCTCTTCGGATTCGATCCACAGATTGACGAAGAGTGAAAACGTTCCCGACCTCGTCTGTGGATTGCGGGGATTAGACACGCGAATCCGCAGGGGCCCGCGCGCGTCCGGGAGTCAAGCTGTTTGCAAAATCGGGCGAAGGCAATAAACCCCGCGATCCGACGCCCTACAACCTTCTACAGACTCTCTTCTAATAAGATTCTTAGATAAAGAAGAGGGGGAGCGCTGAGCCCTAGATGCCCGGTTCGAACAAGCCATTGCTGAGCGTCCTCCAGGGCAAAAAGGCTGAGAAAACACCGATTTGGCTGATGCGCCAGGCAGGGCGCTACCTGCCCGAGTATCGCGCGTTGAGGATGGACAAGGGAGGCTTCCTCGAGCTCGTCTATGACAGCGACGCGGCAGCCGAGATCACCCTCCAGCCGATCCGCCGCTTCGGCTTTGACGGTGCGATCCTGTTTTCCGACATCCTGATCGTCCCCTATGCGCTGGGCCAGGGGCTTCGCTTCGAGGCCGGTGAAGGCCCTCGCCTGTTCCCACCCCTCACCGATGCCGCTTTGGCCTCCCTTGAGCCGATTCCGGGGCGTCTCGAGCCGATTTACGAGACTGTGGAGAAAGTGAAGGCGGCGCTGCCCGCCCAAACCACCTTTCTGGGCTTTGCCGGCAGCCCCTGGACGGTCGCGACCTACATGGTTGCGGGTCGCGGCAGCAAGGAACAGGCCGGGGCGCGGCGCTACGCCTATCGCGATCCAACCGCCTTTGGGGAGATCATCGACGCGGTCGCGCGCATGACGGTCGACTATCTTTCCGGGCAGGTGCGCGCCGGGGTCGAGGCGGTGCAGCTTTTCGACAGCTGGGCGGGGAGCTTGTCCCCCGCTCAATTCGAGCAATGGGTGATTGCTCCCAACGCGCGGATCATCGCCGCCTTTAAGGCGCGGCATCCGGACGTGCCGGTGATCGGCTTCCCCAAAGGCGCAGGCGGCAAGCTCGGCGCCTATGCGCGCGAGACGGGCGCCGATGCGATCGCGCTGGACGAGACGGTTGATCCCGTCTGGGCTGCGGCCGAGATCCCGCCGCATCTGCCGTTGCAGGGCAATCTCGATCCGCTCGCGCTCATCGCCGGCGGAGATGCGCTTGAAAGCGCCGCGCGCCGCATCATATCAGCCCTTGAAGGCCGTCCGCACGTCTTCAACCTGGGGCATGGCATCTTGCCGGATACGCCGATCAGCCATGTCGAGCAGCTCTTGCGGCTGGTGCGCCAGTGAACAGCCTTGACTTGGGAACTGCTCTTTCTTTGACCTACCCCTGGATCAAGGCTGCGCATGTCATCTTCGTGATCTTCTGGATCGCGGGCCTGTT
>JALYGI010000091.1 GCA_030777185.1 Pseudomonadota bacterium | reverse complement strand
CACGATCAGCCCGGTGGCCTCAGCCTCCATCACCAGCGTGAAGTTGCGATAGGCGCGCGCCTGGTCGGCGACGAAATCGAGGAACTCCCATTGCGGCATCATCGCGATGAAGCCCCAGCGGGGGTCGAAGCCGGTGAAGTCCGCTACCGCGATGCGGCGGCCGCCGACCATAACAGTCAGATCGTGGACCTTGTCATGGGGGCGCTGGAGCAGCTTTTCGAGCAGGCCCAGCTCGGAGAATATCCGCAACGTCGAGGGATGGACGGTGTCGCCGCGGAAATCGCGCAGGAAGTCGGCGTGTTTCTCGAGCACCGTCGTGCGAACACCAGCCCGGGCGAACAGCAGGCCTGCGACCATTCCCGCCGGGCCGCCGCCAACGATGCAGAGATCGGTTTGCGCCCACACCACGGCTGACAATCACGCGCTTTGCGGCATAAAGGCAATATGGCAGCCGATTTTCAAACCTCCGGCCTCAGCGACGGGCTCGTCATCCTGGGTGCGGCTGGGATCGTGATCCCGCTTTTTGCACGCTTCCGGATCAGCCCCGTCATCGGCTTCATCCTGGTCGGGCTGCTGGTGGGTCCGGCCGGGCTCGGGTCGATGACCGGGCAATTCCCCTGGCTCAACTACATCACCATCTCGAACCCGGAGGCGATCGAGCCGTTTGCGGAATTCGGCATCATCCTGCTTCTCTTCTCGATCGGGCTCGAACTGTCGTTCCGGCGCCTCTGGAGCATGCGGCGCCTCGTCTTCGGCGTGGGTGCCGCCGAGCTGTTGGTGTCGGCCGGAGTGATTGGCCTCACGCTCCACCTCATGGGGCAGAATTGGCCCGGCGCGGTCGGCCTCGGGCTCGCGCTTGCGCTTTCTTCCACCGCGATCGTGCTACCACTCGTGGGCACCAACAGCCCCGTTGGCCGCGCGGCGCTGGCGATGCTGCTGTTCGAAGATCTGGCGATTGTGCCGATCATCTTCCTCCTAGGGGCCCTCGCTCCCTATGCGCAGGCGGACGGGTTCGGCGGGTTGATGAACACCTTGATCCTCGGCGCTGTCACGATCGCGGCAATGCTCGTGCTCGGCCGCTTCCTGCTGCCCCGCCTGTTCGCCCAGGCTGCGCGGACGAAGAGCCCCGAGCTGTTTCTCGCCGCCAGCCTCCTCGTGGTGATCGTCGCCAGCCTCGCCACCACCGCCGTGGGCCTTTCACCGATCATGGGCGCGCTCATCGCAGGAGTCCTGATCGCCGAGACCGATTACCACAGCGAGGTGGAGGTGATCACTGCGCCGTTCCGCGGTTTGGCGCTCGGCATCTTCCTCATCACGGTGGGCATGCGCGTCGATCTGAGGCTGGTCGTCGAAAGTTGGCAAAGCCTATTGCTCGCCGTCCTCGGCGTCGTCGTGATCAAGGCCGCGGTGACGGCCTTCTTCCTGCGCCTGGAGGGGGCGCGCACGGCAGTGGCCGCCGAAGCAGGGGTGCTGATGGCCTCCCCCTCGGAAACGACCTTGATCGTGCTCGCCGCCGCCTCGGCCGCACAGCTCATCCGTCCCGAAACGGCCGCTTTTTGGCAGATCGTGACCGCGATCGGGCTGACGATCACACCATTGCTCGCCCAGCTCGGCCGCTACGCTGCGCGGCGCGTCGATATGCAGAGCGACGTCGACCTGCCAGTTCTCGGGCCAGGCGAGAAATCGCCGGCAGCAGTGATCATCGGCTTCGGCCGCGTCGGCCGCCTGGTCGCCGAGATGCTGCAGACTCATGGCCGCAGCTACATCGCGGTCGATTCCAATATCGACACGGTTGCAGCATGCCGGAAGGAAGGCTTCCCAATCATCTTCGGAGATGTGGCCCGTCCCGAACTGGTCGACCGGCTGAATCTCGGCCATGCGAGCGCACTGGTGCTGACCATGGACGATCCGGTGCTGACGGTCCAGCTGACGAAGCGGGTCCGGGGCTGGTGCCCGAACCTCACCATCGTGGCCCGTGCCCGCGATGCCCGCCACGCCGCGGAGCTCTACCGGGCCGGTGTAACGGACGCCGTCCCGGAAACGCTGGAATCCTCGCTCCAGCTGTCGGAAGCAGTGTTGGTCGATCTCGGCATGGCGATGGGGCCAGTGATCGCCTCGATCCACGAGAAACGCGCGGAGCTCCGTCAGGAGATCATGGAGCTTGGCGAACTCGGCGATGAGCCGCCGCTCGGGCGGCGACGCGCCCGCGACGCCCTCAAGCCGCGCTAGACCTTGATGGGATCAGGCTGAAACAGCCTGGATCCGTGAATCAAGGTCTTAACCAAGTGATAGGGGCCTGATTCACGCCTTCGGCGTAAGCGCGTAGCGCTTCCACCTCAACCGATCAGGCCCCAGCGACAGATCAGGCGGGAACGGTTTGTTGGTTCATCGCAGCGCGAACCGCATCAACCGCCTCCGCCGCCTTGCTTCCGTCGGGCCCGCCACCCTGGGCCATGTCGGGACGGCCGCCGCCGCCCTGCCCTCCCAAAGCCGAGACGGCGGCCCGGACGAGATCCACAGCGCTGAAGCGGGAGGTGAGGTCGTCGGTGACACCAACGGCCACGGTGGCCCGACCATCATTCAGCGCCACGAGCACCACCACGCCGGAGCCGACGCGCTTCTTGTTCTCATCGACGAGACTGCGCAGCCCCTTGGGATCAAACCCTTCTAGGACGCGCGGAATGAAGCCGACACCCCCCACCTCCTCCATGGCTTGAGGGGAGGAGTGGACGGTGACGTGCCCCAGCGCCAACGCCTTTTTCGCTTCGGCAAGCTCGCGTTCGAGCCGGCGGCGCTCCTCGATCAGCGAGGCCACACGCGCCGGCACTTCCTCAGGCGCTGCCTTCAGGGCCGCGGCCGCTTCCTTGAGGCGATCCTCGCGGGACGTCAGCCACTTGCGCGCCGCCTCACCGGTCAGCGCCTCGATCCGGCGAATTCCTGAGGCGACAGCGCTTTCGGAGATGATCTTGAAAAGGCCGATATCACCGAGCGCATTGACATGGGTGCCGCCGCAAAGCTCGACCGAATAGCTGGCGTCCGAGCCCCGGCCCATCGAGAGAACTCGGACCTCGTCGCCATATTTCTCGCCGAACAAGGCCATTGCGCCCGCGGCGATGGCTTCGTCCGGGCTCATCAGCCGGGTGGTGACGGCCTCGTTCTCGCGGATGTGCCGGTTCACCTCGGCTTCCACCCCCTCGATATCCTCGGAGCTGAGCGGCTTGGGATGCGAGAAATCGAAGCGGAAACGATCGGGTGCGACGAGGCTGCCCTTCTGCGTCACATGCCCGCCGAGCCGATGGCGGAGGGCCGCGTGCAGGAGGTGCGTCGCCGAGTGATTGGCGCGGACCCGGCTGCGGCGGTCCACGTCCACCTCGAGTCGGACGGCATCACCCAGCTTCAGCGTTCCCGAGCGGATCGTCGCCCGATGCGCGTGGAGGCGGCCAAGCGGCTTGGAGGTGTCGGCCACTTCAGCCTCCAGGCCATTCTCGCCGTGGATGAAGCCGGCGTCGCCCATCTGGCCGCCGCTCTCGCCATAGAAGGGGGTCTGGTTGGTGATCACGATCACCTGGTCGCCCGCTGAGGCACTCTCCACGCGCGTACCCTCCTTCACCAATGCGAGAACTTGCCCCTCCCCTTCATGGCCGGAATAGCCGGTGAATTCGGTCGAGCCATGTTCCTCTGCGATGTCGAACCAGATGTCGTCCGATGCCCTTTCGCCCGACCCTTTCCAGGCAGCGCGGGCAGCGGCTTTCTGTTCGGCCATCGCGGCATCAAAGCCAGCGCGATCGACGCCAAGGCCCTGCGCCCGAAGCGCATCTTCGGTGAGGTCGTAAGGGAATCCGTAGGTGTCGTAGAGACGGAAAGCGACCTCGCCGGGAAGGGTGTCGCCTTCGCTCATCGACGCAGTGGCTTCGTCGAGCAGGCGCAGGCCTTTGTCGAGGGTCTGGCGGAAGCGGGTCTCCTCGAGCTTCAGCGTCTCCTCGATCAGCGGCTGCGCGCGGACAAGCTCCGGATAGGCGGCGCCCATCTCCGCAACCAGCGCGGGCACAAGGCGGTGCATCAGCGGCTCGGAGGCGCCGAGGATATGGGCGTGGCGCATGGCCCGTCGCATGATGCGCCGGACGACATAGCCCCTGCCCTCGTTGGCGGGGAGCACTCCGTCCGCGATAAGGAAACCGGAGGCGCGAAGATGATCGGCGATCACGCGGTGGCTCGCTTTCCGCTCGCCCGCGGCGCCCGTTCTGGTGAGCTCTGCGCTGGCCGAGATCAGCGCCTGGAACGTGTCGGTCTCGTAATTGTCGTGCACGCCCTGCAGCACCGCGGCGATCCGCTCCAGGCCCATGCCGGTGTCGATGGAGGGCTTGGGAAGGTCGCGGACAATCTCATTATCCTCCTGCTCATATTGCATGAAGACGAGGTTCCAGATCTCGACGAAGCGATCGCCGTCCTCGTCCGGGGAGCCTGGCGGGCCGCCGGGGATATGATCGCCATGATCGTAGAAGATCTCCGAGCATGGCCCACAAGGTCCGCTGTCGCCCATTGCCCAGAAATTGTCCTTGGTCGGAATGCGGATGATCCGCTGTTCGGGCAATCCGGCGATCTTGCGCCAAAGGTCGAACGCTTCCTCGTCCGTATGGTAGACGGTGGCGGTGAGGCGAGTGGGATCGATGCCGAAGTCGCGGGTCAGCAAGGTCCAGGCGTGGACGATCGCCTGTTCCTTGAAATAGTCGCCGAAGGAGAAATTCCCCAGCATCTCGAAAAAGGTATGGTGGCGCGCGGTGTAGCCGACATTGTCGAGATCGTTGTGCTTGCCGCCGGCTCGGACGCACTTCTGCGAGGACGTCGCAGTCGAATAGGACCGGCTCTCGAGCCACGTGAAGACGTTCTTGAACGGGACCATCCCTGCGTTGACGAACATCAGGGTGGGATCGTTATGCGGTACCAGCGGCGCCGAGGGTACGATTTGGTGCCCGTTCGATCCGAAATAGTCGAGAAAAGAGCGGCGGATGTCGTTGGTGGAAGTCATGGCCGCGATGTAGGCGAGGCGGCTGGAGGCGGCAAGCGCGGCCCCCTTTCATTCCGGTCG
>JALYGI010000090.1 GCA_030777185.1 Pseudomonadota bacterium | reverse complement strand
CTCGAAGTCGGTGAGTTCATACCGGCGTGCGCTCATGCAAGCTCCTCCCCAGGAGCTTTGAATCACTGTTCGCCGAAAACCGGAAGACCAGTTATGAGTTTACGACCTTGTTTGATCCCAGGCTTTGATGGTGCAGTCTTCTCACGGGAGTGGAAGGAGGCGCTATGGGACAGGTTCTGCATGGGAGCGCCCGCACGACGGAGGCAATCCGTCGAGCGATACAACAGAGTCAAGAGAGCCTGAGGCAGCTCTCCAAGCGCTACGGCATCAATCAGAAGACCGTAGCGAAGTGGAAGAAGCGAACCTCGGTCGCCGATCGGCCGACAGGGCCAAAAGAGCCGAAGTCGACGGTGCTGACCACTGAGGACGAGGCGATCGTCGTCGCTTTTCGACGGCATACGCTCTTGCCGCTCGATGACTGCCTCTATGCCCTTCAGGCGACCATTCCGCACCTGACGCGCTCATCATTACACCGCTGCCTTCAGCGCCACGGCATCAGCCGACTGCCGGAGGTCGAAGGCGATAAGCCCGTTCGCAAGAAGTTCAAGGCCTATCCTATCGGCTTCTTTCATATCGACATCGCCGAGGTGCAGACGGCCGAGGGCAAGCTCTACCTCTACGTCGCTATCGATCGCACGAGCAAATACGCTTTCGTCCAGGTCGCCAGGAAGCCCGGCCGGACATCCGCCTCCGCCTTCCTAACGGCCCTGATCGAGGCCGTGCCCTACAAGATCCACACTGTCCTCACCGACAACGGCATCCAGTTCACCTTCGCACCTCGCTATGCGGATGGCCCCTCGGCTCGCTACATGACGCATATGTTCGACATGCGCTGCCGTGAGAACGGGATCGAGCATCGTCTGACCAAGGTGAAGCACCCTTGGACGAACGGTCAGGTCGAGAGAATGAACCGGACCATCAAGGAAGCCACTGTTCAGCGCTTCCATTACGATGACCACCAGCAGCTCGAAACGCACCTCGCCGACTTCGTCGCTGCCTACAATTTCGGCCGCCGCCTCAAAACCCTTAAAGGACTCACGCCGTACGAGTTCATCTGCAAGCTCTGGACGATCGAGCCCAATCGATTCAGACTCGATCCAATCCATCAAATGCCGGGACTAAACACCCAGCAGGCTGTTGAAGAAGTGGCTTCCGGAACGGCTTCAGGGGTGATTCCCTCCCGGTGAGGGGGATTGAATCGATGCGCGGATCGGATGAGCGGACGGGGGCCTTGTTCAGCTATGTTGATGTGGAGGCGCGGGTGCGACCGGATCATCCGCTGCGGGCGATCCGCGCGATCGTGAACGAGGCCCTGGGGTCGCTCGCGGGTGAGTTGGGGGCGCTGTACCCGCGGACCGGGCGGCCGTCGATCGCACCGGAGCTCCTGCTTCGGGCGATGCTGCTGCAGGCGTTCTACTCCATTCGTTCGGAACGGCAGCTGATGGAGCGGATCGAGTTTGACCTCCTGTTCCGCTGGTTTGTCGGGCTCGGGATGGACGATGCGGTGTGGGACCATTCAAGCTTCTCGAAGAACCGCGACCGCCTGCTCGACGGCGACGTTGCCGCCCGTTTTCTCGGCGCCGTGCTGGCTCAGCCGAAGGTGAAGCGGCTCCTATCGAGCGAGCATTTCTCGGTCGACGGCACGCTGATCGAGGCCTGGGCCTCGGTGAAGAGCGTGAGGCCGATGGATGGGTCGGGCAAGCCGCCTCGGTCCGAGAGCGGGCGCAATTCCGAGGCGGACTTCCGCGGCGAGCGGCGGACCAACGAGACGCATGCCTCGACCACCGATCCCGACGCCAAGCTCTATCGCAAGGGGCCAGGGATGGAGGCCAAGCTGTGCTTCATCGGCCATGCGTTGATGGAGAACCGTTCCGGCCTCCTCGTGGATGCCTGCCTGACCCAGGCCGGCGGTCATGCCGAGCGGGTGGCCGCGCTGGCCATGATCGAGCCCCATGCCGAGCGGCCGCGGGCCGTCACGCTCGGCGCCGACCGCGGCTTCGATGCCGCCGACTTTGTGAACGAACTGCGCAGCCTGAATGTCCGCCCCCATATCGCCCAGAACCTCACTCGACGCCGCGGCCACTCGGCGATCGACCGCCGCACCACCCGCCATGCCAGCTATGCCGCGAGCCAGCGCGCCCGCAAGCGGATCGAGGAAGCGTTCGGCTGGATCAAGACCGTCGCCGGCCAGCGCAAGACCCGCTTCCGCGGCCTGAACCGCGTCGGCTTCGCCTTTACACTCGCGGCCGCCGCCTACAACCTCGTCCGCATCCCGAAACTGATCAGCGCCTGACCCACAGAGCAAGCCTCAACCAGCCGCCTCGCACCTCGCCTCAACCACCACCCGCTCACCGAACCCGAACGAGCCCGCCGCGCTGCTTCTTCAACAGCCTGCTAGAGCGCTGCGCGGTATTGGAGAAGGTTTGTTTTCAGGTCCTCTCCCTCGGCCAACCGCCTCCCCTACAACATTCTCCGAGCCTGAATACCGGGCAAAAAAGCCCAGGAACTCCGGGCGTTTCGGGCGAAAGCTCTTGACTGCCGCCCGTTCAAAATGGGCGGGCTCGTTCTCTGTTTGCCCTCTCTTCTCCGAAGCTCTGGACTGCGGCCATTCGGTACGGCGATGCGCCATGTGAAAAGCAGCAGGCACTTACGTCACCGTGAGCCTCGGCCCAGTTCGCGGGACCAATCGCCTGCCGGGAGTGCCTCGCATCCAACTTCATCCCCTTCTCCAGTTCGGGGATTCTCAAATGGGCGAAGCTGGCCGTAAGCGGATCGGCAGCTTTCAGACCGCAGCACGCGG
>JALYGI010000089.1 GCA_030777185.1 Pseudomonadota bacterium | reverse complement strand
GCGTTCCATCCGGCCGTCGTTCGATCGCGTGAATCGAGCCCAGATGCCAGTTGTACGGCGCCGTCGGGCGCACATTCACGCCGTACCGGCTTTTGAGGTCCGCCCGCACCTGCTCGGTGACCCGGGTCTCGATGACCGTCGGCAAACCAGCCTGCGATCCTTGAAAGCGAGGAGCATCGACAGCCTGCTCGAGCGGCATGCCATAGCCAAGGTAGTTGATCAGCGTCAGCGCGACCGCCCGGGATGACAGCCCCGGCGATCCGAGCACAAGCTGGGGCTTGCCGTTCCTGGCGACGATCGTTGGAGGGAATGGAGAAATAACCCGCCGACCCGGGCCATCCCCGGTTCCGGGGAAGCCGTTGCCGCTGTTGACGCCCACCCCGTCCACCACCAGCCCAGTCGCGAAGGTGCTCCCGTAAACGGTATGGGTGATCGAGACCATGTTGCCGTCCTTGTCGACTGCGACCACGTGATCGGTGTCGGTCGAATGGCGATCATGCCCATCGCACTTCGCCGCGATCTCGGCTCCTGGCTCGTGCGCCCGGCCGCTGGTTGCCGCCTTTGGCGAACTTCCGTTGATCTGCTCCGTCAGCAGCGCGGCATATTCCTTCGATAGGAGAGTCTTGAGGGGCACGTCGAACGCCAGCGGATCCTTGACGAAGCTGTCCGTCGCGGATTCCGCAAAGGCGAACGCCTGCCGGATCCGGGCAAAGCTCTCGGCAGACTGTGAATAGTGCGGCAGCGCCTTGAGGTCGGTCGGCTCGAGGATGTTGAGGATCATCGAGATCAACGTGCCGGCCGTCGAGGGAGGCGGAGCACTGACGATCTCGTACCCGCGATAGGTCGAACGGGTCGGTTCTTCCCACCGGATCTTGTAGTCTGCCATGTCCTGAAGCGTCAGCGATCCGCCTGTGCGCTGCGTCGCATCGACAAAGTTGCGGGCCCATTCACCCGTGTAGAAATAGGCCGGCCCCTGGGCGGCAAGCTTGCGCATGGTCGCTGCCAGGCGCGGGCGCTTGATTGTGGTCCCAACCGGGGGAACGTAGCCGTCCGGCAGGAATTCCTCACGTCCCGACGGATAGGCCGACAAGCGTCCCTGCGCCGCTTCCGCCATCTCGCCGTAGAGGAAGGAGTACATGGGTAAGCCTTGCTCCGTGACCTTGATCGCCGGCTGGAAATAATCCGCCCATTTCAGAGTGCCAAACCGGTCGGCGGCCGCCTTCATGCCTGCGACCGTGCCGGGGACCCCGATGCGAAGGCCCGAAGTCTCGCCGATGCGGCTGGCGATGCTGGTATATTCCGTCCAGGAGCCGGCGACCGGAGCATTTTTCGATGTATGGTCGAGCTCGGCATCGAGATAGTGATATTTGCCGGCTCTGGCGTCGTAATAAAGAATGGACATCCCGCCGGCCAAGGTGACCATTTGCGGCTCCACGACCGGCTGCATCGCCACCGCCACCAGTCCTGCATCGAGCGCGTTGCCGCCCTTCCTCATCACCTCGACCATGGCACGGGTGACGAGCGGGTGGTTGGCCGAAGCCATGGCGGTGCGAGCCGCCACGGCCGGCTTTGGCCCCTGCTCCTGAGCGCCGGCCGAAAACGGAGCTAAGAGCAACGCGGCGGACACCAGTAGCGCAGTAGATTTGGCGACCACACGCACCTCCGCCGAAGAATGGTATACGGTATCCGTTTACTTCTAAGCGAGTCAAGCGAGTTGGCGCGCCCGGGCTGTTCGCCTCCAACCCGCATTGACCGCGTGGGACCGGGAGAATATCGTATACGAAAGTTCTCAGAGCTCTCCCGCGCGCCTTCGTCGTGGGCAAATCAGGATTGGATCTTTCATGAAGCAGCATCGGTCACGATTTTGGCGCCGCGCATCGGCAGCTCTGCTGGTCGCTGCGCCGCTTGGAGCGGGAACAGGCGCGGCTGGCATGCAGCAGTCGCCTCCGCCCGATGCGCCGGCAGCCGATCCAGCCGCGGTCGGACAGGCGGTCGTCGCCGTAAAGCCGCGCGCAGGCGCCAATCCCGCGCCTGGGCGGAGAGCCGATGAAGGCGGCGGCCCTTACAACCGCATGGTCATAAGGGGGGCGACCTTGATCGACGGCACCGGCGCCCCCCCGCGCGGTCCGGTCGACATCGTCGTCGAGAGGAACAAGATCGTCGACATCCTTCAGGCCGGAACTCCGGGATTACCTTTGAAGACGGGCCGCGAGCCGCGGAACTTCGACTACGAACTCGATGCCACCGGAATGTATGTGCTGCCCGGCTTCATCGATATGCACGTTCACGGCAGCACCTCGGACAAGGCTCCCGATCTCAGCTACTCTTACAAGCTTTGGCTCGCACATGGAGTGACGACGGTGCGCGGCGTTGACCTCGCTCCGTTCGAGGTGTCGCTGAGCGAGAAGAGGCGCTCCGCCGCCAACGAGATCGTGGCGCCGCGGATCTTCGCCTGCCAGCGTGTCGGCCAGGGCAATGGCTGGAAGAGTGCGCCGACCTACACGCCCGAGGCCAGCCGCTTATGGGTCCGCTGGGCAGCCAAGCAGGGGATCGATTGCATCAAGTTCGGGATCGGCCCGGACCAGGGCCCCGAGGCGTTCAAAGCAGCCATCGACGAGGCCAAGAAGCTCCGCCTCGGGACGGTCGCCCACCTGTCGCAAAACGGCGTTGCGCTGATGAATGCCCGCAAAGCGGGCGAGGCCGGCCTCGACGCCGTGACCCACTTCTACGGCCATATGGAATCGCTCCTGAAGAACAACGTCATCCAGCCGTTCAGCGTCGACTATAATTTCAACGACGAGCAATATCGCTTTGCCGAGGTCGCCGACATTTGGGACCAGATCCACCCGCAGGGTTCAGACGAGTGGAAGGCATATCTCCGGCAACAGCTGGAGAATGGAGTCACGTTCGACCCCACGATGACGATCTATGCCGCCTCGCGCGATCTCATGCGGGCCCGCAACGCGGATTGGCACGATGTCTATACGATGCCGCAGCTGTGGAACTTCTATCAGTCCAGCCGCGAGAACCATGGGTCCTACTTTTTCGATTGGACCACCAGGCGCGAAGTCCAGTGGCGGAATTTCTACAAGAATTTCATGGGGCTCATGAACGATTACAAGAACATGGGCGGCCGCGTCACGACGGGCACGGATTCAGGCTTCATCTTCAAGACCTACGGCTTTGGTTTTCCGGAGGAAATGGAACTGCTGCAGGAAGCCGGCTTCCATCCCCTGGAAGTGGTCCAGGCGGCGACGTTGAACGGCGCTCTCGAGCTTTACGAGCCCAAGGGCATCGTCGAGCCTCCGATCGGCGTGGTGCGTGTCGGCAAGCTGGCCGACATGGTGATCGTCAAGGAAAACCCGCTGCAGAATTTCAAAACGCTGTACGGAACGGGCACCCTGCGTCTCAACGAGCAGACGCAGAAGCTCGAGCGGGTCGGGGGCGTCAGTTACACGATCAAGGATGGCATCGTGTACGACGCCAAGAAGCTGCTGTCGGACGTTGCGGAAATGGTCACCGCGGAAAAGCGGCGCATGGGATTGCCGGAAAAGGGCCTCCACCATCCCTGACGGCTGCAGCCACCACGTATCTTCCTGACGCGGCTGATGCCGCGCCAGAACTTGCTGCATCACTGCCGCTGGTCAGGCCGCCCCAGCCGTTGCCAAAGATAGGTGAATTCGACCGCCCGGGCGATTGACCTGAGCCGCCAATCGCCAGGTGCAGGCCCTCCGGCAAGCTCCCAATAATGCCCCCCCTGCTCGTCTTCGAAGTAGAGGGCGTCGTGGCCGAGCTGCTTCAGCCGGGCTGCATAGCGTCTGGCATGGCCCGGCAGAACACGATCGTCATCGGTCGCCGTGATGATCAGCGGAACCGGATAGCGAGTGTCCTTCCCCGCGATGTTCTGCATCGGGGAGTAGCTTCTCAGGAACGGACGCATCTCGGGATCGCGCGGATCGCCATATTCCGCTGTCCAGGTGCCGCCGGGCGGCAGCTCGTGGAAGTTCAGCATGTCGATAAGCGGCCCGCCCACCACCGCGGCGTTCATCAGATGCGGCGCCTGCTGCATCACGGCGGCGACCATCAGGCCCCCGTTGGAGCGGCCCATGATGCCGGTATGCTGCGGGGAGCTGATGCCGCGCCGGTGCAGATCGCGAAGCACCGCCTGCATATCATCGAATGGCTGCTGCCGGTTCTCGCGCATCGATCCGCGATGCCAAGCGGGGCCGTGCTCGCCTCCCCCGCGCAGATAGGCATGAACGTAGACGCCGCCTTTCTCCATCCACAGCTTGCCGAAGACCGGCTCGTAACGCGGCGTGACGGGAATGTCGTAGCCGCCATAGCCGTACACGAGCGTGGGATTCTTCCCGTCCAGCTTCATGCCCTGCGGATGGACGATCGTATAACCGATCGGCGTGCCGTCGCGGCTGGCCGTAGTGTAAAGCGCGCTTTGCAGGTTGCTCGCGTCAAAGGCCGGCGCCCGAGCATAGAGCAGCTGCTCCGCTCCCGTAGCCGGATCGGTGAGGACGATCCTCTCCGGCACCAGTGGGCTTTCCTCGCGAAGCAAGAGCTTGCCGTCTTCGAACCCGAGCAGTGTCAGGAAACGGTCGGTCGGCAACGGCAGCTTGCGGTCCTGCCAAGCGCCCGTGGCCGCGCGGGTGAGCTCCACCATCCGGCTGCGATAATCATGGAGAAGGTCGACGAAGAGCCGGCCGCCGACGCTGGTGGCGCCGCGTAGCGCGTCGTCGCCCGGCGGCAGGTAGACCAGCTCGTCTTCGGCGATCCGGGCGTCCTTCATGAGCGCCTCGAGCGAGATCGCGACCAGCGCACCGGCCGGATAGACCTTGCTTGTCCCGTTCGGCGTCCAATCCACATTGGGCCGCAGGAGCAGCTTCCCCGAATGGACCCCCATGATATTGGCGAGGCGGGGCAGCGGCAGCGGGCGCGAGGCGCCCGCCGGCGTCATCAAGTGATATTCCTTCGCCTCGAAGTCGATGTGCCGGGCCGCGACGAAGGCGTCTGTGTTGGCTGCACGGATGAGGGAGACGCTGAGCATCGCGTCCCTGTCGCCGATGCTGAAGATGGGCTTGGCGGACGCGATCGGCGTGCCTCGCCGCCAGACGCGCAAGGTTTTCGGAAGCAGCGAGTCGTTCAGGCTCGTCCGGCCGAGCACCGGCGCCACCAGCAAAGTATCGTCGTCGTACCACCAGGCGCGGGTCTTGCTGTTGGCTATGGTAAAGCCACCGGCTTTGAACTGCTTCGTGGCGAGATCGAACTCCCGTATTTCAGCGGCATCCTTGCCGTTCTCCGAGAGGCGGACCAGGCACTTCTCCACCCGGCAACTTGCCCCGGCGAAGATCCACTTGCGTTTTTCCGCCCCGGAGAGCGCATCGAGATCGATGACGGTTTCCCAGGCTGGTGTGCGGGAAAGATAGCTTTCCTTGGGCGTACGCTGCCAGACGCCCAGCGGACGTGTCCGATCCTGCCAGTAGCGGAAGGCTGCATCTCCGATGAAGTTCACGTCTCCCGGCCGGGAGGGATCGGTGAGAACCTCCGCTGCCTCCCGCTGCAGGGTTCGAAACCGGGGATCCGCCGCCAGCAGCCCGATACTTCTCTCGCGCTCCCGCTTCACCCAGGCCAGAGCGCGCGGGCTGTAGGTCTGGTCCAGCCAGAGCGGGCCATGCTCGTCCGCCTGCGGCGCCGAAATGGCGGCTGCGGCAAAGCCGGCCAGCAGCACCCCTGACCCGATGCGGATGATTTTGATCATGAGAACCTACCCGTGGCTATTTGGCTTGAGAGGAACGGAGGGAGCGGCTTGCCCCCTCTGGCCCCAACAGGTCAAAGGTTCAGCCTGATGCCGCTGTAAAAGTAGCGGCCCGTGATCGGGTAGATTTCGACGCCCGGGAAACTTCCGGCTCCGCCCAAATCGGCTCTCGGGCAGTGAAGGAGGCTGCCGATCGAAGATTGTCCACGCCCAAGAAGAAGCGGAACTGCGGTGACACCTCGTACGCGGCTTGCGTATTGAAGAGGAAATAGTCGCCGCTTCGAGCACTTGAGGCCTAGTGCGGGGGACATAGAAAAAGCCCGGAAAACCGCGGGTTTTCCGAGCTTTTGATGGTGGGCGTGGCAAGGATTGAACTTGCGACCCCTGCGATGTCAACACAGTGCTCTACCACTGAGCTACACGCCCACTGCGGCGGCTCTTAGCGAGGCCGCGCCTGCCGCGCAACGCCCATCCTCACCCTTGATCACAGTGGAACTAGCTTAAAGCCGCCCGTGCTGGTCCTCTGACTGGAACAGCCGGTCGACCTCGGCGACGAGGTCTCGAAGGTGGAAGGGCTTCGACAGAACCTTCGCCTGCGGCGCGGCCTTGCCGGCCTTCAGCGCCACGGCGGCAAAGCCGGTAATGAACATCACCCGCATGGCGGGGGCGATCAGGGCCGCCTTCTGGGCAAGCTCGATGCCGTCCATCTCGGGCATGACAATGTCGGTGA
>JALYGI010000088.1 GCA_030777185.1 Pseudomonadota bacterium | reverse complement strand
GGCCGAGCGCGGTGCCGCCCGGCTGGAGCGGCGCGGTCAGCGCGGGGGGATGATGGCCCGTCTTGGCCGCAAGCGCTTCGAGCGGATCGATGCCGACAAGGACGGCCGTATCTCGCTTGCCGAGGTGACGACGCAGCGCCTTCGCGCTTTCGACCGCGCCGACGCCAATCGTGACGGCCGCCTCACCCGCGAAGAGCGCCAGGCGGTCCGCGCCGAGCGCCAGGCCCGCCGCGGCTAGACTTGGTCCGTTTCTGTCGAAGCGCATTGTTTCAGGGAGGATGGGCCGGGGCAGCGATGCTCCGGCCCTTTCATTCTTCGGGGGAGCGATCAAAGCCGGCCTGAACATCGGCATTCATGGGCTTGCGCTAACCAGCGACTGCCTCACTGAGCGCCTGCTCCAGATCCCGTGCGCGGAACGGCTTCTGGAGCACTGGGTAGCTGCGATATTCCTCGGCGATCCCCTTGATGCCGTAGCCGGTGGCGAACAGGAAGGGGATGCCGCGCCGGACCAGGATCTCCGCCACTGGAAAGGAGGTCTGCCCGGCCAGGTTCACGTCGAGCATGGCGAGATCGAATTGAGCCTCGCCGGCCAGCGATAACGCCGGTTCCAGCCGGCTGGCGAGGCCCGCCACCTCATGCCCGAGGTCGAGCAACATGTCCTCGATGTTCATCGCGACCAGCATCTCGTCTTCGACGATCAGGATCCGAAGGCGGCGCTCAGGCAAGGTTCGCCTCCCGCCCCTGGACCACTTCCAGCGAGGCTACGATGATGCAGCAAAGTCCGTCCGGCTCGAAGTGCAGCTCG
Organism: Pseudomonadota bacterium; assembly: GCA_030777185.1. Taxonomy (GTDB): domain Bacteria; phylum Pseudomonadota; class Alphaproteobacteria; order Sphingomonadales; family Sphingomonadaceae; genus Allosphingosinicella. The sequence goes on along the minus strand of JALYGI010000088.1, from coordinate 4,248 downwards.
GCCCGCCCGGCAAGATCCGCCTCGAGCCCGCATTCGATTTTGGTGCCGACCTTCAGCGGGGATGAGGCCATAAAAGAAGCAGTCTCCGGCTGCGCCGCCTGATAGCGGCTTGGCCTTGGATCACAAGATGCTAGGAGCCGATCAGGCGAGCGCCGCCTGCTTTTCCTCCGCGATCCGATCGAGCTCGGCCCGGCTTTTCTTCTCCGCGGCGGACTTCAACTGCCCGCATGCGGCCATGATGTCGCGTCCGCGCGGCCGGCGGATCGGCGCCGAGATGCCGCCTTCGAAGATGATATCAGAAAAGCGCTGCACCCGTTCGTCCGAGGAACATTCATAAGGCGCGCCCGGCCAGGGATTGAAAGGTATGAGGTTGACCTTGGCCGGAAGCTTGTACTTGCGGATCAGGCGCACGAGCTCGCGCGCATCCTCGTCGCTGTCATTCTTGTCCTTCAGCATAACATATTCGAACGTGATGCGCCGGGCATTGTTGGCCCCGGGATAATCCGCGCAGGCGGCAAGCAGCTCCTCGATGCCGTATTTGCGGTTCAACGGCACGATCTCGTCCCGCACCTCCTTGGTCACCGCATGCAGCGAGACGGCCAGATTGACGCCGATCTCCTCGCCCGCCCGTGCCATCATCGGCACCACCCCCGAGGTGGAGAGCGTGATCCGCCGCTTGGAAAGCGCAAGACCGTCACCATCCATGACAATCTTCAGCGCGTCGCGGACATTGTCGAAATTGTAGAGCGGTTCGCCCATGCCCATCATCACTATGTTGGAGAGCATCCGGCCCTCCGGCTGGGACGGCCATTCACCGAGCGCGTCGCGGGCGAGCATCACCTGACCGACGATCTCGGAGGGGTTGAGGTTGCGGACGAGCCGCATGGTTCCGGTGTGGCAGAAGCGGCAATTGAGCGTGCAGCCGACCTGGCTCGACACGCACAAGGTGCCGCGGTCCGCATCCGGAATGAAGACCATCTCGTAATCATGGCCGTCGCGCGTCTTCAGCAGCCATTTGCGCGTGCCGTCGGTCGAGACCTGCTGCACGACCACGTGCGGCCGGCCGATCACGAAGCGCTCGGCGAGCCAGGCGCGCTGCGGCTTGGCAATGTCGCTCATCGCCTCGAACTCGCAAGCCCCGCGATTGTAGATCTGGTGCCAGATCTGCTTGGCCCGGAGCTTTGCCTGCTTCGGCTCCATCCCAGCCTCGATCAGCGCGTCGTGGACCGCCTCGCGGGACCGGCCGACGAGGTCGACGCGCGCATCATCCCCCACGAACTCGGGGCGCGGAACGGGAACCGGATCGATATGCCCGGGGATCGGCATTGCGGCTGTCATATGCGGGCTATGTAGGGAAGAGAGCGCCATTTTGCCAGGGCCTGATCGGCTAAGGTGGAAGCGCTACGCGCTTCCGCCGAAGGCGTGAATCAGGCACTTTTCATAGGGTTGAGACCTTGATTCACGGATCAGGCTGAGTCAGCCTGATCCGATCAAGGTCTAGGCAGGCGCGGGCTTGGCTTGGCGAGCGGGCGCGTGGCTAGGCGAGCGGCCGCGACACGCCGAAGCCGCCGTCTGCCAGGTGCAGCACCGTCTCGATGCCCCCCTCGATGCAAGAGACCGAGCCCTGCGGGAGCGGATCGGCGACTGCGGCGCGGCATTCCGGCCGCTGCGGCGCCCCGGTCAACATTCCGCGGAGCACGCGCGAGGAGATGCCGTGCATGATGATCAGTCGGTCACCAGGCTCGCGCTCAAACTCCACAAGCCAGCTGCCGAGCCGGACCGCGATCTCGTCATACCATTCGCCGCCCGGCGCTCTCCTCGTGAAAAGGCCGGCCGCCCCGTCCACGAACTCGCCCACCTCCGCCTCAATGTCGCGATAAAGCCTCCCACCCCAGCTGCCCATGCCGATTTCCGACAAGCGCGGGTCGGTCCGCGCGCGGTGCCAGTCGAGCTCCAGATGCTCCGCGACGATCGCCAGCGTCTGCAGCGCGCGGCCGGTGGGAGACGACCAAAGCGCCAGCTTCGGCCGGGCGCCGAGATGTTCCCGCAGCACCCTGCCCATTTCGTCGGCCTGTCCGAAGCCGGCGCGGGTCAGCGGCGTATGCGCCGCCTCGCCCTGCATCCGGCCGGCCGCGTTGAACACGGTCTCGCCGTGACGCGCGATGAAGAAGCGGGCAGTGCTCATCGCCGCCGGGCGCAGGCGATCGCCGCGGCATCGATCGCGGTTGCGGCGCCGCGCAGCTGGTAGCTGTCGCGGATCAGCCCACCGCGCTCCGATCGCGTCTCCAAGGTCATGCCGATCCCGCTCCGCATGGCCGCGACGATCTCGCTGTCCGAGCGGGCGTCGGGGGCCCAAGCATTGATGCCGCCGCCCGCCAATTGGAAGGTGCGGTCGTCGATCCGGAGAATGAGGACGGAACCCGGCCGCTTCATCCGGCTCAAACGGAAATGAACCTGCCCTTTGGCGTTTCGGCCGGGCCAGTAACCCACCGAGGCGAACGGCTTCCACTCCAGGCGCTGCCGCTGAAATTGCGGCTCGGCGATCGCAAAGCAGCGGTTCCCCTTCGCTTCACGAAAAGCGCCCCACTGCCCGAAGATCCCGAGCGACTGTCGCTGTGCGGCAACAGGCATCGCAAGCGTCAGAGATACAAGTAAGAAAAGAACGGCACGCATGACACTATCTAATCTAAGTTGTGTTGCACGATCGCAACAGGAAAATGTGTTTATCTGCGGTTCATGAAACTTCGACCAGCGCTGTTCGTCTGGCGTGCCGTTCCCAATGGGACGTAGCTAACATGAAACTGGAGTTTTTAATGCGTAAATATATTCTCGCTGCTCTTCTTGCCGGCAGCGTTGCCACACCAGCGCTGGCGCAGCCGTCCGGCGAAGCGTCGCCCTTCACCGGCCCCCGCATCGAGGGTCTGATCGGCTATGGCTCGCTTGGCACCGGCGAAGACGATGACACCGGCGTCGACAATGACGATCAGGCCGACGAGTCGATCGAAGGCGCCGTGTTCGGCGTCGGCGTCGGCTATGATTTCGATCTTGGCGGCCTGGTGGCCGGCGTCGAGGGTGAGTTCACCGAATCGACCGGCAAGCAGGAAGCTGATGAGACGATCAACGGGATCGCCTTCAATTCTCGCATCGAGACCGGCCGCGATCTTTATGTCGGCGGGCGCATCGGCTTTGTCGCGACGCCGACCACGCTTGTCTACGCCAAGGCCGGTTACACCAACACCAGCATCGAATCTGCGGTTGAAGGCGGCGGCGACCGGTTCGAGTTCGACAGCAATGTCGACGGCTATCGCCTCGGCGCCGGCATCGAGCAGCTGTTCGGCCCGAACGCGTACGGTAAGCTCGAGTATCGCTATTCCAACTACAACAATCTCGATTTTAGCGACGATTTCGATCTCGACGACCTCGAGTCCGAAGATATCGACACGGACATCGATCTCGACCGCCACCAGGTGGTCGTCGGCCTCGGCTTCCGCTTCTGAGGCATCAGGCCGAACTGGTAGTTCGGCCTGGAGAGGGGCCGGAGCGACACGGGTTCCCATCGAAGTAATAGTTCGATGGGGCCCAGTGCTCCGGCCCTTTTTGCTTGGGCCGGCACTAACCCCTAGCCGCCGGAAGTAAGCCGCTCTACAACCCCCCGAAAGTACCACTTTCGGGGGATCCAATGAAGGCGACGATCGAACGGGCCACGCTCCTCAAGAGCCTCGGCCACGTCCAGTCGGTGGTGGAGCGCAGGAACACCATTCCGATTCTCTCCAACGTCCTCATCGAAGCCACCGAAGACGGCGCGATCCGGCTGATGGCGACGGACCTCGACCTCCAGATCAACGAAACCGTTCCAGCCAACGTGCAGCAGCCGGGCGCCACCACGGTCTCTGCCCACACCCTCTTCGACATTGCTCGCAAGCTCCCGGAGGGCAGCCAGGTCGAGCTGAACGCCGCCGAGAGCAAGATGCAGGTCAATGCCGGCCGCGCCCGGTTCAACCTTGCCACGCTTCCGCGCGACGACTTCCCGGTCATCGCCGAGGGCGAGCTCCCGACACGCTTCGAGCTTCCGGCGGCGACGCTGCGTCAGATCATCGACAAGACCCGCTTCGCCATCTCGACCGAAGAGACCCGCTATTATCTCAACGGCATCTTCTTCCACGTCTCGGACGAAGCGACCCCTGTCTTGAAGGCGGCCGCGACCGACGGGCATCGCCTCGCCCGCGTCACCGTGCCCCGCCCCGCCGG
>JALYGI010000087.1 GCA_030777185.1 Pseudomonadota bacterium | reverse complement strand
AGGGAGAGGGGCACCCCATGAGAGGGGTTGCGCTTGCTCCCAGCAACCGCAAGCCATGCCCGGGGGGCATGGCGGCCCCTCTCATTCTCTCTTTTTATGTCTCCCTCATCAATTGTCGCCGGTCCGTAACCCTTCCGGGGCATGGGCTGGCCCCAAGGGGAAGGGAGAAGAAATGTTCGCGAGAACCGAGAGGCTGCTGCTGAGGCCCGGCTGGCTGGAGGATGCTCCCGCTTTGTTCGACGGCATCCGGGACGAAGGCATCGTCCGCAACCTGGCCAGTGCACCCTGGCCCTACACGCTCGAGGATGCGCAGGCGTTTCTCCGCACGGAGCGCGCACCAGGCGAGCCCTGCTTCCTCATCTTCCGCCGCACCGATGGGGCGCCGCAGCTGATCGGAACCGTCGGCTTCGGCCGCCGCCCGACGGGCGAGATCGAGTTCGGCTACTGGATCGCGCGGGCGCATTGGGGCCGTGGCTACGCAACCGAAGCGGGCCAGGCGGCGATCGCTCTCGCGCGGGACAGCCTGAGGCTTCCCCGATTGAGCGCCGGCCACTTCCTCGACAATCCCGCGTCGGGCCGCGTACTCGAGAAGCTCGGCTTCCGCTCAACCGGAACAATCGCGCTGCGCTACAGCGCCGGCCGCGGAGAGGAGGCTCCATGCCGACTCTTCCAATTGAACCTTATTGAAGATGCCGCGGCGGACGAGGAAGTCCTTCCAATGATGGCCGCATGATCAAGCCCCTCTCCCGCCTGCGGGAGAGGGAGATCAGGGTACAGACCTATACTGCTTATGCCGACAGCCTTTTCTCTTCCGCGGCGATCAGCGCGCGGTCGTCATGGTTCCAGGGATGGAAGCCCGGCATGAAGAAGCTCGCCCAGGCGCGAAGGACCTTTCGCATAATGCCCGGCCGCACAAATGCAAACCAGAAGAGCCGCGCCCATGCCCTCGGCCCGGTGACGCCGTCCTGCCGCAGCAGCTCAATTGAGCCCGCAGTTCGATCGACCAGAAAATTCCTGGTGACAAGAAGCATCACCTTCGCCTTGACCCGCCAGCGCTTGAAGCGCGGCCAATACCTGGTGGCGTGCAGCCAGGTATCATAGGCAACGCCCTTATGCTCGATCTCCTCGATCGCGTGCCACCGCCACAATGCGGCCGTCTCGGGGTCGGCTCCTGCGAGGTGGCGCGGATCGCGAAGCAGTTCGTGCGCGAGGATCGCGGTGAAATGCTCGAGCGCCATGGTGGCCGCCAGGCTCGCGATCGGTGGCTTTGACCGGACCAGGTCAAGCCGCCGATCCACCCTCTCCTCCAACGGGGTCAGATCGTATCCCGCCTCATGCGCCCGCCTGTTGAAGGCCACATGCTCGCGGCTGTGCATCACTTCCTGCGTCGTGAAGGCCTTGATCTCGGCTGCGAGCCGTTCATCCGCGCCTTCGCGGAACTGGCGCACGCTTTCGACGAAGAAAGCCTCCCCCTTTGGAAAGGTCGCGGAAAGCGCGTTGTAGAGTGCGGTTCCGACGGGGTCGCCGCCATTCCACCAGCGGCCCGTCGTAGCGCCGCGCCCGAAGCGCCGGTCCCGCGGCGTAATCCTGAGGTCCGAGGGTGTGACTTCCCGCGCCATCTTCCGTATCTCCCTGAAATGACCACTGACCAATACTTACACTAATGTCAATAGTACGGGAGCGCCTGACCCAGGAAGAAAGCCGGGGGGCGGCGTTGGAAGCGGCTCGCGCCCTGCTGATCGAAGCCGGGCCGCAAGCGGTGACGCTGAAAGCCGTGGGCGCGCGGATCGGCAAGACGCACGCCAACCTCCTCCACCATTTCGGCTCGGCCGCGGGTCTCCAGGCGGAGCTCGCCCGCCATATCGGCGAGCGCGTCACCGCCGGGATCGCCGAAGCAGTCCACCGCGCCCGCCAGGGCGATGCGGATCCGCGCGAGATCGTCGACAGGACGTTCGATGCCTTCGGCCGGGAAGGCGCCGGTGCGCTGGCCGCATGGATGATCATTTCGGGCAATCGCGACGCGCTCGACCCCATCCTCGGTTCGATTCACCATTTGGTGGACCAGCTCGGCGAAGGCCACGAGGATCGGCCCGTCCACGAGATGACCCTTTGGCTGGTGCTCGCCGCTCTCGGAGATTCGCTGCTCGGCGCACCGATGGCCGAAGCGCTGGGGCTGCCGCCGGAAAGGGCGCGCGAACTTGCCCGTCGGCAATTGATCGCCGCTGCCGGACTAGACCTTGATCGGATCAGGCCGGATCAGCCTGATCCGTGAATCAAGGTCTCAACCCTGTGAAAAGGGCCTGATTCACGCCTTCGGCGGAAGCGCGTAGCGCTTCCACCTCAATCGATCAGGCCACTAGCCGAGTCCGGCCCGCGCGCCTAACTAGCGCCGATGCATTTCCTCGATCAGGCAAAGATTTTCGTTCGATCCGGCGCGGGTGGCCCCGGAGCGGTAGGCTTCCGGCGGGAGAAGTTCATCGAATATGGCGGGCCCGACGGCGGCGACGGCGGCAAGGGCGGCGATATCGTGTTCGAGGCGGTCGAGGGTCTCAATACCCTCATTGATTTTCGTTATACGCAGCATTTCAAGGCGCCGCGCGGCAAGGGCGGGTCGGGCCAGAACCGGACCGGCGCGGGCGGGGACGATCTCGTCATCAAGGTCCCGGTCGGCACCCAGATCCTGTCGGAGGACAAGGAACATGTCCTCGCCGACTTCACCGAAGTGGGGCAGCGGATCGTCTTCCTTCGCGGCGGCGACGGCGGCCGCGGCAATGCGAGCTACAAGACCTCGACCAATCGCGCGCCGCGTCAGCACGGCACCGGCTGGCCGGGCGAAGAGATGTGGGTATGGCTGCGCCTCAAGCTGCTCGCCGATGCGGGGCTCGTGGGGCTCCCGAATGCCGGCAAGTCGACCTTCCTCAATGCCGTCACCAACGCCAACGCAAAGATCGGTGCCTACCCCTTCACGACGCTCCATCCGCAGCTCGGCGTGGTCCGGCATCGCAACCGCGAGTTCGTGATGGCGGACATTCCCGGCCTGATCGAGGGCGCGGCCGAAGGCGCCGGCATCGGGGATCGCTTCCTTGGTCATATCGAGCGCACCAAGGTGCTCCTCCACCTGGTCGATGCCAACAACGAGGATGTGGCGGACGCCTACCGCATCGTCCGGGACGAGCTCGACGCCTACGGAGCGGGCCTGGAGGACAAGCCGGAAGTCGTTGCGCTCAACAAGGCAGACACGCTCGACGACGAATTGCTCGACGCCCTATCGGACGAGCTGGAGGCGGAATGCGGAATGCGTCCGCTTCGCGTCTCCGGCGCGACCGGGGCGGGAACCGACGCGGTGCTGGACACCATCCTTCAGCATCTCGATGCCGGCGCGCCCGAAGAAGCGCTCGTGGGTGACTGGTCGCCATTATGAAGCGGAGGCATAGCAAGAGCCGCACCCTGGCTGTGACCGGCGGCACCGGCTTCGTCGGCCAGCATCTCCTCAAGATGGCGCTTGCGCAGGGCTATGACGTACGCGCCTTGACCCGCGGCTGGAAGCCGCCGGAGGATGAGATCGCTTGGGTCGACGGCGCGCTGGACCGGCCCGAGACGCTCGAGAAGCTCTGCACCGGCGCCGATGCCGTTATCCACATCGCCGGCCTCATCAGCGGCAGCAAGGATGCCTTCGAAGCCGTCAATATCGGCGGCACCGCTGCGCTGATCGACGCCGCGCGGAAGGCGGGCGTGCGGCGCTTCATTCACATTTCCTCGCTCGCGGCGCGGGAGCCGGAGCTATCGAACTACGGCTGGTCGAAAGCCCGCTCGGAGCGGCTCGTTGCCGCGTCCGGGCTCGAATGGACGATCATCCGTCCGCCTGCCGTCTACGGTCCCGGAGACCGGGAGACGCTGGAGCTGTTCAAGATGGCAAAGCGCGGCCTGGTTGCCCTGCCCCCGAAGGGGCACTTCTCCGTCATTCATGTCGAGGACCTCTGCCGCCTCATCCTTGCAGTTGTCGACGAGCCCGAGACGGTCTCCGAAACCTACGAGCCCGACGACGGACGGGAAAAAGGCTGGGAGCACCGCCATTTCGCCCGCACCCTCGGCCGGATCTATGGCAAGCGCGCGGCGACGGTCTCGATGCCGAAGATCTTGATGCGAGGCGCCTCACGGCTCGACCGCCTGTTCCGGCGCAGCAATGCCAAGCTCACCTCAGATCGGGTCAATTACTTCTGCCATCCCGATTGGGTGGCCGGCGCCGAGCGCCGACCGCCCCCGTCGCTCTGGAAGCCGGAGGTGCGCACCCAGACCGGCCTCAAGGAGACCGCCGCCTGGTACGCGGCCGAAGGCTGGCTGCGTTAGAGTGCTTTCTAGGGTTCCAGACCTGTCTGGACCCAGGTGGGATCAGCTGAGGGCTGGGAAAGCACAGCGATTCCAGGAACGAGTTAGACCAGATACTGTCCGATAAAGGCGATGAAGCTTGCCGTTAGTCCCAGCAGGAACACGCGATAGGCATAGCCGAGGAGCTTGTACTTCTTCCGCTCCAGGATGACGCCGTTCTGGTAGAGGTCGTGGAGCATCGTCCTGTAGATGGTCTCGTCGGAATCGAGCCTGTCGAGGAGGCGTGCTGAGAACTCCTCCTCGTCCAGCTGCGTGAAGGAGCCGAAGAAGAGCAGATTGCCGGTGCCGAGCTTCCGGTAATGCGTAGCCGGCAGGATCGCGAGCACCGCCAGCACTGCCGAAAAGAATGCGGCCGCCCCGAGGATCAGCATCGGCAGCGGCGACGGAGCCGTGCGCGCCTGGCCGATCGTGATCGTGAAGATCACGAACGTTGCGCCCATCAGGATGCTCGCTTTGTGGTCGGCCATTGCGGAAAGCTGCAAATGGATCTGCTGCGCGGTGCGCACGAGGTGAACGGCGTTCGGCGGAAAGACGCGTTTCGGCGGCTGATCGGTCAAGCTGGTGCCCCCCTGCTTCGATCAGACTTTTTCGCACGCGGCGCCGGCCTTGCCAAGCGTCCGCCCCCTTCCCGCCCTATTCACTTGGCAGAGCCTATTGGCTTGGCAGACGGGGGCCAGGGACATAAAGGCCGGACATGACCGACAGAGACGAGACTTTCGCCAAGGTGGCCGAGCTGATCGAGCCCTTCAACAAGAAGGATATCCAGCTCACCGAGGCGACGACCTTCGCCGGCGACCTCGAATGGGACAGCCTCATCGTCATGGACTTCGTCGCCTCGGTCGAGGACGAATTTGACATTCTCATCACGATGAACATGCAGGCCGAGATCGAGAGCGTGGGCCAACTCGTCGACGCCGTCGAGACTCTCAGGAACGAGGAATGACCGAAGCCGCCCGCACACCCTATGATCCCGCCGACGAGGTCCCGATGGATCACACGGTCGGGCGGGACCTGTTCTCGAAATTCGATCCTCTGATCAAAGAACGACAGGCTCTGCTCGATACGGGCGTGCGCGATCCCTTCGCGCTCGTGATGGAGAAGGTCCACTCCCCCACTCTTGCGACCATCAAGGGCAAGGAAACGATCCTGCTCGGCACCTATAATTATATGGGAATGACCTTCGATCCCGATGTGATCGCCGCCGGCAAGCGCGCCCTCGACGAATATGGATCAGGCACCACCGGCAGCCGAGTCCTCAACGGCACCTATCAGGGTCATAAGGAGTGCGAGGAGGCGCTGAAGGAGTTTTACGGCACGCGCCATGCGATGGTCTTCTCGACCGGCTACCAAGCCAATCTTGGCCTTATGTCGACGATCGCCGGCAAGGAGGATTACATCATCCTTGATGCCGACAGCCACGCCTCCATTTATGACGGCTGCGCGCTCGGCAATGCCCAGATCGTCCGCTTTCGCCACAACAGCATCGAGGATTTGGAGAAGCGCCTCCGTCGCTTACCGCCGGAGGGCGGGCGCCTGGTGGTGCTCGAAGGTGTTTATTCGATGCTCGGGGACATCGCTCCGCTGAAGGAGATGGTGGCCGTTGCCAAGGCTGCCGGCGCCATGATCGTGGTCGATGAAGCGCACGGCATGGGCTTTTTCGGCAAACACGGCCGCGGCGTGTTCGAAGAAGCCGGCGTCGAGAGCGACATTGACTTCGTCGTCGGCACCTTCTCGAAGTCTGTCGGGACTGTGGGCGGCTTCGTCGTCTCCAACCATCCGAAATTCGACGTGATGCGCCTCGTCTGCCGCCCCTATGTCTTCACGGCCTCGCTGCCGCCTTCTGTGGTCGCCACCGCCGCGACCTCGATCCGCAAGCTCATGCACGCCTCGTACAAGCGTGCCCACCTTTGGAAGAATTCGAAGCGCCTCCACCAGGGCCTCCGCGACCTCGGTTTCAACATCGCCACTCCGGAAGCCCAGTCGGCAATTATTGCGGTGCTGCTCCCCAATCAGGACATAACGGTCCGGATGTGGCAGGCGCTCCTCGAGCAGGGCGTCTATGTGAACATGGCGCGGCCGCCGGCCACTCCGGCGGGCATGTACCTCCTGCGCTGCTCGCTCTGCGCAGATCATACGGACGAGCAGGTCGGGCAGATCCTCGGCATGTTCGAAGCCGCCGGACGTGCGACGGGCTGTATAGCGTAGCAGGACCGGCCGGCGCGTCGGGAAACGGAACCCGCTTCCCACCACCCTGCCCTTCCACTAGACTCCTTGCCCTATGGCCGAGCAAGAAACGGGGGCCGCGTCGGACGAGCAATCGTCCGGGTCCTGGCGGCGGGGATGGGCAAGTGCGGGCGCGATCCTGGCGACGATCCTGCTTATCGGCCTCATTGCCATGGTCACGATCACCAACCGGCAGCGCGACGAAGCGCTCGAATGGGAGCGGCATACCTATGACGTGATGCTGCTCACCCGCACGGCCGACGCCAGCATCGCGCGCTCGGAAGCGGCGCTCGGCCGTTACGTCTTGAACGAGGATCCTGAAACCGGCACCCTCTATTACACCGAATGGCGCGCCGCGGGGCGCCAGATTGAGGAGCTCCAGCGGCTGGTCCGCCACGATCCCTCCCAACGCGCCCGAACCGAGCAGCTCAGGGCTCTTTACCGCAAGCGAGGTCAGGAGCTTTCCACGGCCGCCGCTGCGGCCGCGGCCAAGCGGGGAAGCGGCGGCGTCAATTGGTTCTTCCAGGCGGGGAAGTCGAAGACGGGGCCGGATCTTCGTGCCAAGCTCGCCGAGATTGCCGGCGCCGAGCGGAACACGCTTCGCGCCCGGATGGAAGAAACGCGGATGTTTGCCGCCCAGGCGGACAAATTCACCGAATGGCTCGGCTGGCTCGGTGTCCTCATCGGCATCGGCGCGATCGTGCTTGGCCTTCTCGCTTATCGGGCCATCACCGACCGTCTGCTGGCGCGGCAGGAGGCGGACAGCGAAGCCAATCGCGCGATGGTCCTCGAGCAGGCGGTGCAGGAGCGCACCCGCGAGCTGCGCGACGCCAACGATCGCCTCCGTGCGGAAGCCGCGGAGCGCGCCGCCGCCGAGGCCCAGCTCCGCCAGGTTCAGAAAATGGAGGCAGTTGGCCAATTAACGGGCGGGATTGCTCATGATTTCAACAACATGCTCGCTGTCATTGTCGGCGGACTCGATCTTGCCAAGCGCAAGCTCCGCGGGCCCAAGCGTGAAGTCGAGCTCCATCTCGATAATGCTATGGAAGGCGCCACCCGCGCCGCCGCTCTGACCCGGCGCCTGCTCGCCTTCGCCCGATCCGAGCCGCTCATGCCCGAAGCGGTCGCGCCCGCCGCTCTGGTCGAAGGGATGCTCGACCTCGTCGACCGCTCGATCGGCGAGCGGATCACCGTCAGCACCCATTTCGCAAGCGAGCTCTGGCAGGTCTGGGCCGACGGCAGCCAACTCGAGAATGCGATCCTCAACCTCTGCGTCAACGCTCGCGATGCGATGAACGGCCAGGGCCAGCTCACTATCAACATCGACAATGTCACAGTTAAAGCAGGCGAAGTGGGCGAACTCGCACCCGGCGATTACGTCCGCATCAGCGTTGCCGACACCGGCGTCGGCATCGCTCCCGAACATCTCGAACGGGTGTTCGAGCCCTTTTTCACGACCAAGCCCGTGGGCAAGGGCACCGGCCTTGGCCTCAGTCAGATCTTCGGCTTCGCGCGCCAGTCCGGTGGAGACGTGGCAATCGCTTCCACCCCAAATGTCGGCACCACCGTCTCGATCTACCTGCCGCGTTCCACCCGATCCGTGGACGCCGGCCAGGAGCGGGTGCGCAGCACTGTGGCGGCCGACACGCCCCTTCCCGCTCCGAGCGGCACCGAAATCCTCGTGGTCGAGGACGATCCGCGGGTCAGCCGCGCGACCGTCGGTGCGCTGGAAGAGCTCGGCTACCGGCCGATTGCTTGTGCCAGCGGAACGGAGGCGCTCCAGATCCTCGAGCAGAACCCGGCGATCGAGCTCGTCATCACCGACGTGATGATGCCGGAGATGACTGGACCCGAGCTCGTCCGCGTCATCGGCGACCTTTATCCGCACATTGCAATTCTGTTCGTCACCGGTTTCGTCGGCGAGGCCGGCG
>JALYGI010000086.1 GCA_030777185.1 Pseudomonadota bacterium | reverse complement strand
AGTTCCCCCTCCGCAACCGTGCTGATTGCGTTAAGACGCGGGGCTGTCCTATCCAGAGGAGCGGAAGCGGCCAGCTTGGCCGTTTCGCTGAATCATCGAGGCTGGATAAGTCCCGCAAAGAGGACCTGCCGGCAAGCTAGATTGGCGGCGCTCCGCCATTGTTAAGGGGACAAACAATGCGATCCGGTTTTCGTCAGCACCTGATGGCGTCCACCCTGTTTATCGGGGCCGCTTTATTCGCTTCGCCTGCTTTCGCTCAGGAAAATCCCGCGCAGGAGGCGGCCGACGCCCCAGCCGAAGGCGACGCCAGCCCGCTCGACGAGGGCGAGGCGATCATCGTCACCGGTTCGCGCATCCGCCGCACCGACCTTACCGCATCCAGCCCGGTCGCGGTGGCGACCGCCGCTGAAATCGGCGTCAGCGGTGAAGTCGCGAACGTCGAAAACTTCCTCAACGAGCTGCCGCAGTTCGTGCCGTTTACCACCGGCGCGTCGAACAACCCCGGCAACGGCCTTGCGGTCGTCGATCTTCGCGGCGCCGGTCCGACCCGCACGCTGGTGCTCGTCGACGGCAAGCGCTACATTCCATCGACGCTCGGCGGCATCGTCGACCTTAACAACATACCCACCCCGCTGGTGGAGCGGGTCGAGGTCGTCACCGGCGGCGCCTCCGCCGTCTACGGTTCGGACGCACTTGCCGGCGTCGTTAACTTCATCCTCAAGGACGATTTCTCGGGCATCGAGCTCAACAATTATTACCGCCTCACCGAAAGGGGTGACTCGCAGATCTTCACCACCAGCGTGACGCTCGGGGCCAATTTCGGCGATGACCGCGGCAACGCGGCGCTCTTCGTCGGCTATACCGACCGTGCGGCGACCTTCGCCGCCGAGCGCGAATATTCGCGGGTCGTGTTGCTCGACTCGGTTCCGAATGCGGCGGGCACGGCGGGGGGCTGCGTTCCCGGAACATTGAACAAGTTCCAGTTTGGCCAACGTCAGCGGCCCGGAGCCGGGCTTCCGCGCGAGATCTGCTTCGTCGGAGGTGGTTCATCGGGCATTCCGGGAACGTTATTTTTCGACATCGGTCAGAAAATCGAAGAGAACGGGCAGCCGAGCCGGTTCGTGAATCCGGATGATCTCTACAACTTCGCGCCGCCCAACTATCTGCAGCTTCCGCAGGAGCGCTGGATCAGCACGGCCATCGCGCAATATGAGATCAGCCCAGCGCTGGTTCCGTTCGGCCGCTTCTCCTTCGCCTGGAACAGAGTTCCGCAGCAGCTGGCGCCAACGCCGATCTTCGACAGCTTTGACTTCAATCTCGACAACCCGTTCATCACCCCAGCGCTGCGCGCGCAGCTTGCAGGGCTGGACGAGGACGGCGACGGCATCGTCAATACCTTCATCGGCCGCCGCAATCTGGAGGGCGGTCCGCGCAGGAACCCGCAGGAGAATTACTCCTTCCAGGCGCAGGTCGGCCTGAGAGGGGATCTTGCCCCCACCATCAACTATGAACTTTTCTACCAATATGCCCGCACAGCCTCGAACAACCAACTCGAGGGCGACGTTTCCCGCTCCCGCTTCCAGCAGGCGCTGCTCGCAAGGCGCGACGCGGCCGGAAATATCGTCTGCATCGATCAATCGAACGGCTGCGTGCCTGCCAACATCTTCGGCCCGAACAACGTCAGCCAGGAATCGGTCGGCTTCTTCGGTCTGGCGGCGCAGAGCCAGCAGACGGTGAAGGAAGAGATTGCGGGCGCCACGATTGGCGGTCAGCTGCCCTTCAGCCTCCTCAGCGATGAACGGATCGGCTTTGCCGTCGGCACCGAATATCGTGCGATCTCCGGCCGTTTCGATCCCGACGAGGCTTTGCAGCGCGAGGTTCTGGGCTTCAACCGCACGAGCCCCACCAGAGGCCGCTTCGACGTGAAGGAGGCTTTCGCCGAACTCAGCGTCCCGATCGTCGGCGGCTTGAGCTTCATCCACGATCTCCGGGCGACGGGTGCGGTTCGCTACTCCGATTATTCCACCATCGGCGGGGTCACCACCTACGCAGCAGGCGCCGAGTTCGCGCCCGTTCGGGATCTTCGCTTCCGTGCGCAGTACCAGAAGGCGATCCGCGCCCCCAACATCGGCGAGCTCTTCGCCGGGGTGGGCAACAACTTCCCGGCCGCGGTCGATCCCTGCTCCAACCAGCAGCCCACGGCGGGGCGGACTGAGGCCATCCGGCAGGCGTGCATCCGCAGCGGCGTGCCGGCCGGCGCGGTGTTCAACTTCACGCCTCCGGGAGGAACTCAGGTCGAGACGCAGATCGGCGGCAATCCGAATCTCACCGAAGAAGAGTCGGACACCTACACGATCGGGGC
>JALYGI010000085.1 GCA_030777185.1 Pseudomonadota bacterium | reverse complement strand
CCCACCGCTTCCCGCTCGCCCGGATCGACGAGGCGCTCGAGGCGGCGCGCTCGCGGCCGGACGGGTTCGTCAAGGCACTGGTGATGGCGTGAGCGGCGGCGCGCGCATCGCCACCCGGCCGCGGCTGGGATTCCTCGGCGTCGGGTGGATCGGCCGGAGCCGCATGGAGTCGCTCGCGGCGACCGGCCTGGCCGAGGTCGCGGCGGTGGCCGACGTCGACGCCGCCCTGCGTGAGGCGGCGCTCGGCATCGCGCCGGAGGCGGCCGCCGTCTCGTCGCTCGACGAGCTGCTCGCGCTCGACCTCGCCTCCGAGCTGGTGAGGGAGCGCGGCAAGCTGATCGTCGCCGGCTACCACCAGGACGGGCCGCGTCAGGTGAACATGTGGCTGTGGAACTGGCGCGGGATCGACGTGATCAACGCCCACGAGCGGGATCCCAAGGCCTATGCAGATGGAATCAGGGAGGCTGTGGACGCAGTCGCCTCGGGCCGGCTCGATCCAAGCCCGCTCTATACTCACAGCTATAGCCTCGACCGGCTCGACGAGGCGCTGAACGCCACGCGGGATCGACCCGATGGCTTCCTCAAGGCTTTGGTCACCCCTTGAGGACGCGGCCACGGATCGGATTTCTGGGTGTCGGCTGGATCGGCCGGCACCGGATGGAAGCGATGCTCAGGACCGGGGCGATCGAGGCGGCGGCGATCGCCGACCCTGCGTCGGAGATGATTTCGGAGGCGGCTCAGCTGGCACCGGGGGCGCAGGTCGTCGACGGGATCGACGGGCTTCTCAATTCCGGAGTGGACGGGATCGTGATCGCCACGCCGAGCGCGATGCATGCTGATCAATCGATCCGGGCGCTGGAGCGCGGCGCCGCAGTCTTCTGCCAGAAGCCGCTTGGGAGGAGCGCCGCCGAAGCTAAGGCAGTGGTCGACGCCGCACGCACTGCCGACCGGCTCCTGGCTGTCGACCTTTCCTACCGCTTCACCGACGGCATGCGCCGCATCCGCGAGCTTGCGCAGTCAGGCGCGCTCGGGAAGATCTATGCCGTCGATCTCGTTTTTCACAACGCCTTTGGACCCGACAAAAGTTGGTTCTACGACCCCGCGCTGTCGGGCGGCGGCTGCGTCATGGATTTGGGCGTCCATCTCGTCGACCTCGCCCTCTGGACATTGGATTTCCCGGACGTGGCCGACGTTAGTGGAAAACTTCTTTCGGGCGGCGATCCGCTCCGCGACCCCACGACCCAGGTGGAGGATTATGCAGTGGCTAATATCGGGCTCGAGACCGGCTGCACGATCCAGCTCGCCTGCTCCTGGCGCCTCCAGGCGGGCGTCGATGCGATGATCTCCGCCTCCTTTTACGGAACCGAGGGCGGCGCCGCGATGCGCAACGTCGGCGGTTCCTTCTATGACTTCACCGCCGAGCGCTACCGCGGCACTGAGACGAACAGGATCGCCACCCCACCGGACGAATGGGGCGGCCGCGCAGCCGCGGATTGGGCGACGCGGCTCGCCGCCGGCGAGCGCTTCGATCCCGCCGCCGACCGGCTCGTGGAGGTGGCGGCCGTGCTCGACCGCATCTACGGCCGCTAAACCTCTCGTGAGATCAGGCTGGTCCAGCCCGATCCGATCAAGTCGACGGCTCAGGCGGCCTCGCGGCCGCGTTCCTGGACAAGCTCCGCCAGAGCGTCCGCGTTCAAAGGCTTGCTGATGAAATAGCCCTGAGCGGTGTCGCAGCCCATCTCGGCGAGCAGGGCAAGACAGGCCGCATCCTCGACGCCCTCAGCCACGACCTTCATCCCGAGCTCGTGGGCGAGCGCAACGGTTGAGCGGACCATGATCGCGTTGCGCCGGTCGTCGCCGATCGTCTGGACGAAGCTCTTGTCGATCTTGAGCTCGTTGGCGGGCAGCTTCTGCAGATAGGCGAGCGAGGATTGGCCGGTGCCATAATCGTCGATCGAAATGTTGACCCCAAGCCCGCGCCAGCTTTCGAGGGCGGCGATCGCCCGCTCCGGGCTGTGTACGGCGGCGGTTTCGGTGACTTCAATGGTCACCCGGTCGCTTGGCAGACGGCTCCCCCGGACGATCTGCCCCACTTCTTCGATAAAGGCGTGATCGGCCAGCAGACTTGCCGACACATTGACGGCCACGCCGAGCGGAAAGCCCTTCTCTTCCCACGCAATCGCGTCCTCCAGCGCCTGGTTCAGCACATAGGCGGTGAGATCGCGCGCGCGTCCATTCTCCTCGACCAGGGGGATGAAGCTGTCGGGCTGGATCGGCCCGCGCTCGGGATGGTCCCAACGCACCAGCGCCTCGGCGGCGACGATGCGCCCACTCGTGAGGTCGAGCTTCGCCTGATAGGCGTTCCAGAGCTGCCCCGATGCCATCGCCGTATCGAGCTCGCCTAGCAGCGACAGGTGCCAGCTGGTTGCCTCGCTGTCCGCCTCGCTGAACTTCTCCCAGCGGCTGTCCTTCTGCCAGGCGTTC
This sequence comes from Pseudomonadota bacterium, assembly GCA_030777185.1. Taxonomy (GTDB): domain Bacteria; phylum Pseudomonadota; class Alphaproteobacteria; order Sphingomonadales; family Sphingomonadaceae; genus Allosphingosinicella. The sequence goes on along the minus strand of JALYGI010000085.1, from coordinate 14,019 downwards.
AGCGCCGCGAGGCTGGCATTGGCGACGAGCTGCTTGGCCTCGTGGCCCTTTCCTCCGGCGAGGCCGAAGCTCAGGACAACGTCCACCAGCCGGCCGGCTTCGATCGGCGCGCGCATCAAAGCCGAGATCGCATCGATCCTGTCGCCGAGACTGACCTCGTCATCGGCCGCTTCGACCCAGGCAAGGCTGGCCTCGTCGGTCCGGTAGACCTGGCTGTGGTTGGTGGCGAGCTTCAACCGGTCCGCGACGCGGAGAATGAGCTTGCTCGTAGCATCCGGCCCCAACCCCGCCGCGATCACGGCAAACCTGTCGATGTGCGCCACCACGATATTGGCGGCGGGAAGCTTGCTGATAGCGGCTTCCAGCGCCTTGAGGTTTGGAAGCCCGGTGTCCGAATCGGTAAGGCTATTTTCGCGGTTGGTCTCGATGAACATGGCAGATGCGCCCAGCACCGCAGCCGCGCCCGCGGCCGCCAGGGCCGGCGCGATGGGCATGGAGACAGCCAGCAAAGCTTCGGTCAGAAGGGGTAAGGTCAGTAGAGCGACGGTTCCCAGGCCAAAAACGGCTATCGGCTTGGTCCTGCCGTCGGCCCGCACGGCTATGCCAATGACGAGCAACATCAGCAGCAGCGGTGCGAAGCCGCTCCAGCTTTCAGGCGTCTGGCCCGTCAGCAGCGTCTCGGCAGCCAAAGCGTGGATCACCACGCCCGGGATCACGCCATGGCGCGGCACCGTGTAGCGGTCTCCCATCTCTATGGCGGTGGCGCCGATCAGGATCCGCTTTCCCGCCAGTTCAGCGGCAGGAACCCTGCCTTCAATAAGATCGACAAGGCTGTGCCTTGGGATCGAGTGGGGATCGATCGCATAATCGATCTCGAAGAACTGCCCGATCGCCGCGGTGCTTTCGGCGAGGAGAGTGGGCAGAGAAGGCCGAGGCGTGCCCAGCGTCTCCACCCCAAGCAACATGTGCCGAACATATCCATCGCCATCTGCCGCGATATTCACCGATCCAAGAAAGGCATTATCCGCGAACATCTTGATAGGCGCGTTTTCAGTATATTCTGAGCTTCCGGATCCCGCGCTCTGGCGGAAGCTGGGGAGCACGACACTGCCGCCGGCGCGCTTCAGGGAGGCCGCGAGCTTTGCGTCTTCGACCGGATCCGACACCGAGGAAAAGTCCACGTCGAAGGCGATGACTCGCGCGCCTGCTTGGCTGAGACGATCGATCACAGCCGCATGAACGCGTCGGGGCAATGGCCATTTATGAATTTGATTGAGGCTGCGCGAGTCGATCTCGACGACATGAACCTCGCCGCTGGCCGGCCGCGAACGCACGGCGTCTCGAAGGTTCCGCAGCCCCTGATCGAGCGTAGAGCCGATGCCGGTCACAAGCATCAACAAACCCAGCGCCGCAGCCACCGAAAAGACGATGGTGCGGCGCCTGGTGAGAAGCTGTGATGCGAGACCTATCCTGACCACGTGAGATTGGCTTTCAGCTCTTGGGGTCAGATTGCAGCAATTTGGCTTTTGCAGCCGTTCAATAATCTTTGCCGCCGTCCGCCTTGCCCCCGTCGTAAGAACCCGGACCGGCCGGCTTACCAGGATCACTCGGCTTACCAGGATCACTCGGCTTACCGGGATCACTCGGCTTACCGTCATCGGCCGGCTTGCTCGGATCACTCGGCTTGCTGGGATCACTTGGCTTGTTGGGATCGCTCGGCTTGCTGGGATCGCTCGGCTTGCCTGGATCGCTTGGCTTTCCACCACCGTCCTTGCCGTCGTTTCCATTTCCGTTGCCGGGGTTCGAGCCTTCTTTGCGGGCGGCACGGGCCTGCTCGCGGAACTCGGCCTGGGCCATGTCGTGAGACGAATGCCCTTCCAGAAGCCCCTTCGTAACCTCCTTCAGAGACTTGGAATCCTCGTCGAAACGCTTGGTTATCCGCACCTCCTGCCCGGGCGGGCCCGAATAGGCCGCAGATCGTGAGGAACGCGCGGGCTTGGAGCCCGCCTCGGCCGGCGCGTTCGGTGATCGGACAACCTTGCTGGTTTCACCCTCCAGGTTCAGCCGATAAAGATCGCTGGCTCCAACCAATGCAATCGCACCGGGGCGGACCAGCTCGGCGGCGCCGCCGTCGAGAGTGGATACTTGGACAGCGCCTTCGGTGACTTGGACGCTGCCGCCTTCGGGGCCGACGGTCACCGTGAACGTCGTTCCTTTCACAACCGCGGCAAGATAGGGCGTCTGTACGCCGAAATGGGGGGTGCTCTTCTTTTGGATTTTGAAGACTGCCGTGCCAAAGTCTTCAATAAGCTGCATAATCCGGTTTTGAGCAGTCTCTGCCGGAACCCGAAGCTGAGTTCGCGGGGAGATCACGACGAATTCCTGCCCACGAACAATCACTGCCCGCGCGTTGGGGCCCGTCGCGATTGTAGAGCCGGAGCCGAGCAATGCTCCCTTCACCGCGCCGCGTGCGCGTCCGTTCTCGATCAGGCGGACATCGCCGCTGACTTCGCTGACCTTCCAGCTGGGTGCGGCCGCCAGTGCGCTGCCGCTCATTGCCGCCAGGACCGGCGCCACGCTTAGGATGAATTTCCCCATCGAACTTCCCCTCGAGTGCCGCAGGCAGGCGGCCGGACCGCGAGGAATAGGGCGAACGCGATTGCCAAAAGCTTCCCGGAGGGGGTTAACGGCGGCTTCACCAGGACGCCAGAGTCGCCCCGGATAAGGAAAATTTTAGGACCTGCGCGGTAGAAGGAGCCCGGAAGAGCAGGCGGACATTCTTGATGCATCTCGGTTTCCTGAGGCAGATCACTGCCGCCACCCTGCTGGCACTGAGCATCCTCCCCTCCACGGCGCGCGCGGCGCAGACGCAGGTCGACCAGGCCGATCCGTCGGTCATTGAGGAGGAACTTCGCCAGGACGAGCGCGCTCGCCCAAGGCCCAAACCGACGATCAGGATCGCCCGGCCGCAAGCCGGCACGACGAATGTTGGAGAGGCCGTGCTGGCAGGCGCTATCCGTGTTCAGGGCGCCACGATGCTGCCCCCTTCGGCTTTCGCTCGCACTATCGAAGCCTATGTCGGACGGACCTTGGCTCCAGCCGATCTTCAGGCACTGGCGTCCGACGTCGCCGATGTCGCCCGGGCAGCCGGTTTCGGTTTGGCCACGGCCTGGGTCCCTCAACAGCGCATCGGGAACGGCGTTCTCACAGTGGTGCTAGACGAGGGTCGCATCGACGACGTCGAGATCGAGGGCGACGGCGCGATAGTTCGACGTGCCCTTGCGCCTCTCGCCAGCGGCCGGGCGATCCGGACTGCCGAGCTCGAGCGGCAACTGCTCCTCGCCGGCGACATCGCCGGCGTGCGTGTTCGGAACGCCCGGCTCGACCGGCGCGGCGGCCGAAGCATCCTCGTTGTCGCAGCCGTTCAGAAGCGCGTCGAGACCCGCGCCTATCTCGACAATTGGGGCTCCTCCACCATCGGTCCTGTCCGCGCCCGGCTCACCGTGGATTTCAACGGACTTTTTTCAGGTGACGATCGACTGACCGTCGGTGGCGTCTTGACGCCAGCCCAGCCCTCCGAATTCGCGCTTGTTCGCGCCGCCTACACCATTCCCGTCGGGACCCAAGGCACCGAAGTGTCATTCGGCGGCTATTTCGCAAACTCGCAGCCTGGCGGCGCGCTCTCCGACCGTGACATCTCAGGGCGCAGCATGGAAGTCGAAGCCTCGATCCGCCACCCCTTGGTTCGAGCCCGTGCCGGCAGCATCTGGGGGGGCGTCGATTTTCGCGTTCGCGATTCCAGCCAGACGCGCGACGATTTCAAAGTTCGCGACGATCGCCTGGCAATAGCCGGCGCCAACCTTTTTGCGGTTCAGCAGCTTCCTAGCGGGCGGATGCGCAGCCGCCTCGCCGTTTCGAAAGGCATCGACGCGTTCGACGCAACCCGGCGCGGAGACCCCCTTGCTTCGCGCCCAGACGCGAGCGGCACCTTCACCAAGCTCGAAGCTTGGGCCGAACTCGAACAGGCGTTTGGACGGCAATTCAGCATCAACCTGCAGGCAGAGGGACAAATTGCCGACGGGCCGCTCCTCTCCAGCGAGGAAATCGGCCTCGGCGGGCGTTCCTTCGGGCGCGCCTGGGACTATCGTGAATTTTCCGGTGATCGCGGTATCGCCGGCTCGCTTGAGTTGCGCTTCGACATTGAGACGCTGCCCCGGCCGATCTGGATGGTGCAGCTTTACGGCTATGCCGATGCCGGCAAGGTCACCAATTATCGCAGCGGGTTCGGCGGCGGCTCCCTCGCTTCGGCCGGCGGCGGCTTCAGGCTTTGGCTCCGCAACGGGATCGAGGCTTCGCTCGAGGCTGGATTTCCGCTCACCGACGGTTCCGATCCAGCCGCGGACGGGGACCCGCGCATCTCCTTCTCGCTCGGCGCCCGCTTTTAAATTCAAGCAGTTTTGGCCCAGGAATTCCATTCCACTACCGAAGTGCGAAAGCACTTCGACCGGAGACGATCAGGCTCTAAGCAGGCGGGATGACGCTTCCCGCCTTGTTCGACCGCCTGCGCCTGCCGGTCATCGGCTCGCCGCTCTTCATCGTGTCGAATCCCGAGCTCGTGATCGCGCAATGCAAGGCGGGGATCATCGGTTCATTTCCTGCACTGAACGCCCGTCCGCAGGCGCTGCTCGACGAATGGCTGCACCGGATCACGGAGGAACTGGGCGAGTGGGACCGCGCCAACCCTGGCCGCCGCGCCGCGCCCTTTGCCGTCAACCGGATCGTCCACCGTTCCAACACGCGGCTCGAGCTGGACATGGCCACCTGCGCGAAATGGCGAGTGCCGATCGTCATCACGTCGCTGGGCGCCATCGAAGAGGTCAATCAGGGTGTGCACCAATGGGGCGGCATCACCCTCCACGACATCATCAACGATCGCTTCGCGCGAAAGGCGGTTTCGAAGGGAGCCGACGGCATCATCGCGGTCGCCGCGGGCGCCGGCGGACATGCAGGCCGCCTCTCCCCCTTCGCTCTTGTCCAGGAGATCCGCGAATGGTTCAGCGGTCCTCTAATCCTTTCGGGCGCGATCGCCACCGGGCGTTCGGTCCTTGCCGCACAGGCGATGGGCGCCGATCTCGCCTATATCGGCTCTCCTTTCATCGCGACTGAAGAAGCTAATGCAAGTGACGCATATAAAGAAGGAATTGTGCAAGGTCGTGCAGACGACATCATCTACTCGAGCCTCTTCACCGGGGTCCACGGCAATTATCTGCGACAGTCGATCGAAGCTGCCGGGCTCGACCCGCATAACCTTCCCGAGGGCGATCTCAAGACGATGGATTTCGGCAGCGGTGACGGCAGCAAGGCCAAGGCATGGCGGGACATCTGGGGCTCGGGGCAAGGAATCGGAGCGGTCAAGCGGATCGAGCCGGCGGCGGCTTACATCGACGGCTTGAGCCGGGATTATGAGAGCGCAAAGCGGGAGCTTTGCTGAAGCGGCCGAGCCGTCTCAGCCGGCAATCGCCTCGAACGCGTCGCGCCATCGGGCCGGCAGCGGAACCGGGCGGCCTTCACGGCTGACACAGACATGCACGAAATATCCTTCCGCCGATGCTTCATCTCTGTTCTGAGCGAACACTCCTAAGCGGTATCGTACGCTTGAATTTCCTATCGCCTCCACGACAAGGCCGATGTCCACCGGCTGTGGATAGGAAAGCGGCTGTGCGTATCGGCAGCCTGTCTCGACAACCAGCCCGATCGGATCCCCTGCCTCGACGTCGAGCAGTTCCTGCTCGATCAGCCAAGCGTTCACCGCAGTATCGAACCAAGCGTAGTAGATAGTGTTGTTGACATGCCCGTAGGCGTCGTTGTCGGCCCAGCGCGTGCCGATCTCGCGCCACACCTTGTAGCTCTCCCTGCCCTTGAGCGGCACCCGGCTCAAAGCGCCGCCTCGTACAGCCGCCGCGCATCCGCCTCGGTGATCGGGCAGGGATTGTTCACCAGCAGCCGCTCCTGCTTCATCGCTTCGCGGGCAAGCATGTCGAGATGCTCCGAGGTCACGCCCACTTGCCGGAGCCGCTCCGGCAAACCCGCCCGGCGGGCAAGCCTCGTCAAATGCCGGACGAAGCCCTGGGCTTGTGCCTGCCTCCCCTCTTCCCCGAGCTTCGGCTCGAGCAGCACCCCGAGCTCGGCATAGGACGTCATGGCGGCAGGCATATTATGGCCCAGCACGTGGCTGAGCATCAAAGCGTTCGAAAGCCCGTGCGGCACGTGGAAGTGGCCGCCGAGCGGGTAAGCCAAAGCGTGCACCCCCGCCACCGGGGCATTGGCGAAGGCGACGCCGGCGAGATGCGCCCCGAGCAGCATCTGCCCGCGTGCGTCGAGATCGTCCGGATGGTCGCAAGCTTGGATGAGATTGGCCGAAAGCAACCGCAGCGCCTCGCGCGCAAGCATGTCGGACATCGGGTTCTTGAGCCGCGCAGAGGTATAGGCTTCGATTGCATGCACCATCGCATCGATTCCGGTCGCCGCGGTGACGTCGCGGGGCAGGCCGGTGGTGAGCCCGGGGTCGAGCAGCGCCCAATCGGGGATCAAGGCGGCGCTGCTCACCCCCCTCTTCTCTGCCCCGCCGAGGGTGATGATCGAGACCGGGGTCGCTTCGGAGCCGGTGCCCGCCGTGGTGGGAACCAGCGCGAGCGGGAGCCGGCTGCCACTGGCTTTGCCGACCCCCCAGAGGGTGTCGAGATCTTCGCCGCTGCCGATCAGATAAGCGGCGAGCTTTGCCACATCCATCGGGCTCCCGCCCCCGAAACCGACCGCCGACGAGCAGCCGAGGCCTGCCTCCACCGCCGATAAGAGCGTATCGCGGGACGGGTCCGCCTCCACCGCGTCGAAGATGACGGTGTCGATCTCCGCCTCCGCGAGCGCCCGGAGACCCGCTTCTGCAAGCCCCAGCCTCCGCAAGGTGGCATCGGTCACGAACAGGCACCGGCCCTTCGGCAGAATCTCCCCGAGGCGAGCGGATGCCCCCGCTCCCGAAATCAGCTTGGGCCCATAAAGAAACTCGTATGACTTCATTGATCGATGTCTAGGACCTGATCGATTGAGGTGGAAGCGCTACGCGCTTCCGCCGAAGGCGTGAATCAGGCCCTCTTCCTATGGCTGAGACCTTGATTCACGGATCAGGCTGATTCAGCCTGATCCGATCAAGGTCTAGGGCGCCGCCACCGGCAAATCCATGCCAAGCACCCCCACCCATCGAAGTACCACTTCGATGGCGATGTTCAGAAGGAGCGTTCAAGCCTGTTCAGCAGGCTCAGCGCCGGGCTTGACTGAGGCTCGGCCTGTCGGTTGCCCTCGTCGAGGCGCCGCACGCGCGCGTACAGCTCCTGACTTGCACGGACGAGGCCGATTGCGCCGGCGGGCAGCTTCTCGACCGTGGCCGGATCGCTTTCCGCCGCCTCCCCGAGTCGCCGAGCCGGGGTGCGTGCCTGCAATGGACTGAGTTCCCCCGCCTCCACCGCGCGCTGCGTCAGCAGCCAGGCGATCACCTGCATCAGCCGAGTCGTTACCTTCAAAGACTCGCAGGAAAAGCCGACCCGGGCGATCGGATCGAGCGCAAGCCGATCCTCCCGGCCGTTGCGGTCGAAATAAGATCGGGCCTCGTCGGCCAGGACCATGGCCTCGACGTAAAGCGAGTCGATGAGCTTCGGCGTCATCCGCGTGCGGGCTTCCTGGATCAGCATCGCCCATCAATGCCACAGCCCGCCCGCGGCGGGAACAGGCGAAGAAGGTAAAGAGCGGCACTATCCAATAGCGGGACAGAAGCCGCGCCAGATGTGACACAGTCTCAGGCGTTGTTTAGGATGCGGTTCCGGCCTGCTCCCCCACCCAGCCTCCCGACGACAGTATGATTGCATCGGAGGCTGGGGGAGCGGGCTGGCGTCGAGCCGAGAAATGCGCTCCTGAGCGCATTTCCAAACAGACCCTCAGGCGATGATGTCTGGGATCATCTGGTCCTCAAGCAAGGCGATCTCGTCCTTGAGTCGCAGCTTGCGTTTTTTGAGGCGCGCGATCTGGAGCTGGTCGGGCGCGGCGGTCACGCGCAGCGCCTCAATGGCCGCGTCAAGGTCGCGGTGCTCAAGGCGAAGATGTTGAAGCCGCGCCTGCTTTTCGGGATCGGTGCCGTCCACCCTGTTCATGCCCCCCTGACGCTACTCAACTCGGCTCGACTGGGATATAGATAAAGCGTCAACGGATCGTCGTGCAAACCATGGCGACTGGCCGATCAACAGGAGACAAACGGAAGCATCGACCCTTATCTATCAGCACAAAGGCAGAAGAAGGAGATGGGAATGCAGAACGCGCATTTGTCCGCACTCGAAGTGAAGCATGCCGACCTCGATTCGCGTATCGCAGAAGAGAACCAGCGCCCGCATCCCGACGATAGTTTGATTTCCCGCCTGAAAAAGGAAAAACTAAAAGTGAAAGAGGCGATGCTCGGCCTCTAGACCCTTGATCGGACCAGGCTGAATCAGCCTGGTCCCGAATCAAGAGGCCTCAACCATATGGAAAAGGCCTGATTCACGCCTTCCGCGGAAGCGCGTAGCGCTTCCACCTCAATTGATCGGCCGTAGACCCGATCAGCTCGGGCGGCGCCGGCCTTGATCGTCGCCTCTAACTGGGATTCGATAGCCTGATTCACGCTCTTAGCCGAAGCGCTAAAGCGCTTCGACCAAAGACGATCAGGCTCTAGGCCTTGCCGCCCACCGGTTTCCGCGCGAGCATCGGATCGACCTCGTCGTCGAAGGTGATGCCAATGCGACGGTCTTCCACCCAGGCGACCTTGCCTGCCACCTTGCCGATCCCACGAACTTCGACGCTCACCGCTTCGCCCGGCTCGGCAATATCCAGATAATCGGCCATCAGCCCAATTTCGGAGAGGTTCCGAACCCGCACGGGGATCTCTTCCCGATCGGGTTCGCTGGCTTTCCGGATCGTCGCCATCAGGAACAGGCTGTCCCGGCCCTTCGAGCGGCGACCTGCGTGCTCGCCCCGGCTGGCGCGTCGTCGGCCAAGCCCGAGCGCTGCACTTGCACCCTTGGTGATCTTGATCTCGTTCATACGTCGATCCGCCGTTGGTACGGCCACAACAGGCGGCCGTGCGCGAGGGATTTAGCCCGACAATGATCGAGATCGGGTTAACATGGCTGTCCCGCCTGTCTGGCGGGACGCGCTCAATCGTCCCGGGAAACACGCTCCTGACGTTCGTGGCGCTCCTGCGCCTCGACGGTCATGGTTGCGATCGGGCGGGCTTCGAGACGCGCAAGCGAGATCGGCTCGCCCGTCACTTCGCAATAACCATATTCGCCCATTTCGATGCGGCGCAGCGCGGCGTCGATCTTTGAGATAAGCTTGCGCTGCCGATCGCGGGTCCGTAGCTCGATCGCCCAGTCGGTCTCGCTCGAGGCGCGGTCGGTGATATCGGCTTCGCGGATTGGTCCGCTCTTCAGCTGGGCCATGGTCTCGCGCGATTCGCGGACAATGGCGTCCTTCCAGTCGAGCAGCTTGTGGCGGAAGTAAGCCAGCTGCTCATCGCCCATGAATTCTTCGTTCGCGCTCGGCCGGTACCCTGCGGGCAGGACCACCGTGCCGCGCGAATATTGCGGCTCAAAGATGTCGCTTAACGCCGTCGCCATATACCCCTCCACTCTCCGCGTCCGACGAACCCGCCGTTCGCAAACCGGATCGCCGTTCCGCTTTTCAGACGCGGATATCGGCACTTGCCCCAGCGCGCCTATACGCATGCGAGCGCTGCAGCACAAGTCACTCAAAATATGGTTGAAAGCCTGATCCCATTTGAAGCAGCGGAGTGACATTTTTGCCCCATGGCACTCCGCTGCGCCCGAACCATGATCCGCCTGCGAATCGGCTCAGAAACGATCAGGAAAACGGATGATCGCCGCCCGTTAACCATGCCAAAAAGGCAAGCGGAGCCAGGATGCCGTTCACCTCCTCCAACACTCTGTCCACTAATGGGACGGAAGCACGCAAAAGGGCCTGAAACCGGCCTCTTAACCGTCAGATGAAGGTTAACGACCTTGCGATTCGGCAGGGCTTTGGCATCTGTCTTTGGAATGCCAGAGGTGGCCGAGGGCGTATCGGAAAGCGCCGATCTCCCCAAGTCACCGCAAGAACAGGGTGCGTCTCATGTCGGTAAGAATGGCTCTTGCGAAACTTTGCGCCTGCACATGCGGCGGTGCAATCATCGGCGGCGGAGCAGTTCACGTCGCGGAAAATCCGGTTGAACGGCCGGCCTTCATCAAGAAGGCCAAGGCCAAGTCGGTCCGCGCTCACCGGGCAGGCTACCGCGTCAAGCGGGCGAAAAGGATCAAGCGGGTCACGCATAGCGAGTGCCGCGTCGTTCCGGGCCAAGCGGTGACGACCCGCACCGTCAGCTATCCGGCCGCTCCCGCTCCCATCCCGGTGGCGCCGATCCCGGTGCCTCAAGCGATACCAGTCGTTGGCGGCGGCGCCGTTCCCGTGGTGATCGGCGGCGGCGGCAGCGGTTTCGGCAGCGGTTTCGGCAGCGGCTTCTTCAGCGGTGCCTTCTTCGGCGGCGGCAACAGCACCGCAGTCGTCACGGCTTCGACTTCGACCTCCAGCGGCGGCATCTCAACCACCAGCGGCGGCGTCTCATCGACATCGAGCACCAGTGGCGGATCGACCTCAACCAGCGGCGGATCGACCTCCACCAGCGGCGGATCGACCTCAACCGGCGGAAGCTCGAGTTCGACATCGAGCGGCAACGTCTCCTCCACCTCCTCATCGAGCAGCTTCGGCGGCAGCAGCACCAGCACGTCGAGCAGCAACAGTTCGAGCACCAGCTCGAGCACCAGCTCGTCCACCTCGAGCGGCGGATCGACCTCGACGGGCGGAACGCCGGTTCCGGCCCCGCCGATGCTGGTCCTGTTCGGCGCCGCCGCCGCAGCCCTGGTTGCGCGCCGGAGACTGGCTCGCTCAGCCGACTGAGCCTTTTCCGAGCAAAAGAAAGGCCGCGCCGTCTCCCTTCGGCGCGGCCTTTCCGATTCCTTGGAGCGGAAGCCGAATTATTGAGACTTGGCTTCCTTTGGAGCTTCCGCCTTCGACGTCGCCGCGCCAGCAGCCGCTTCGAGCTCCGCCGCCGTCATGCCGATTACGGCGCCGTTCGGGCCGGGCGCCACCGCGGCGCGCGGCAGCCGCACCTTCTTTCCGGAGACCAGCTTCACCGTCACGAACTGATCGTCAATCGCCTCGATTGTCCCGACATTGCCGCCTTGTGAGCCGGTGACGGATGCGCCAGCCACAATCTTGGCGTTCGCCGCGGCAAGCGTCTTCTCAACCTCGGCATTGAGCTGGTCGCGCGTCATGCCGAACAGGAAGCCGCCATTGTGCGCCGTAAAGGAAGTGACCGGCAGCCGCACCTCGTGCTTGTCCGTCTTCACGACCACGAACTGGCCGTCCACCTTCGAGATGGCACCGACCTCGCCGCCATTGGCGTCGCTGACTTTGGCGCCTACCGCCATGCTTGCCTGGGCGGGGGCCTGCTGGGCAGCGGACGGCTGGGCCGCGGGCTGCTGGGCGAAGGCTGGCTGCAGGCCGGCCGCGGCGGTGACGAGCGCGACTGGAACAGCGGAACGGAAAAGCTTCTTACAAACGAACATCGTTACCTCACATCATGAGCGGCGTGGCCGCGGGGTTTCGCTGTATTTTTCCCAGGCTATTCGGCCCGGATGATCTTTTCAATCTCGGGCACGGGATGGCCCGTCAGATCCTTGGCGATCTCGCCCGTGAGCCTCTTCTCGACTTCCTTGTGGTAGTGTTTGCGAAGCTCGCCAAGCGTCCGTGGCGGCGCGACGATGATCACGGAGTCGAACTCATTGCGGAGCGCGCGCTGCTTCAGCATCTCGGCCGCTTCGGCCGCGAACCGGTCCTCCTCCAGCTGGTGGAAGTCGACCTCCTCATAGGCGCTTCGCCCCGCTCCGCCCGAGGCATCAAAAGTGCGGCCGGCATCATCGGTCTTCATGTCCCGGTCCTCGCCGACGTCATGCTCGCGCTTGCGTTCCACTTCCAACTTCAAGAATTCGGCATCCCCTTCGTTACGGAAGAACAGCATCTTTCTGCCATCTGCAACCATGACGAAGCTGTTGTGCGGAACCTGCATTTCTTTCTCCTTTTGCTTTCCCGATCAACGTCGGAGCCGCAACGATGGTTGCCGCACCCGAGCTTGCGCGGCCCTCCGCCCAACGCCATAGCCAAGCCGCATGCGCATCCTCCTCACCAATGACGACGGCGTGAACGCCACAGGCCTGAAGGTGCTCGAACGGATCGCGCGCAAATTCTCGGATGACATCTGGATCGTCGCGCCGACCGAAGAACAGTCCGGCGCCGGTCATTCGCTGACGCTCACCATTCCGGTCCGGCTCCGCAAGCTCGGCGAGCGCCGCTTCTGCGTTACCGGCACCCCCACCGACAGCGTAATGATGGCGATCGCGCACGTCATGGAAGATCATCGGCCGGACCTCATCCTCTCCGGCGTCAATCGCGGTGCAAACCTCGGCGAAGACGTCACCTATTCAGGCACGGTCTCGGCGGCGATGGAAGGCGCGCTCGCCGGGATTCCTTCGATCGCGCTCAGCCAGAGCATTGCGCGAGAACGCATGGGCGACATGGCGCCTTTCGCCGCCGCCGAGGCTTGGGCCGAGGTGGTGCTGCAGCCGCTCATTGCAACGCCGATGGAGCCGCGCACGCTGATCAACGTCAACTTCCCCGCTTTGCCTCCGGAAGCGGTAAAAGGCGTCCGCGTTGTCCGCCAGGGCCTGCGCGATTACGGAAGGCTCCGCCTCGTCAAGCGCACCGACCCGCGCGGCTACGACTATTTCTGGTTCGGCCTCGGTCCGATGATCGAGACGCCCGGCCACTCCACCGATCTCGAGGCGATCGCCGACGGTTTCGTCGCCGTGACGCCGCTCCACCTCGATCTCACGCACGAGCCCTCGCTCGGGAGGATTTCGGAGCATTATTCCTAATGCCCCGCCGCCCACGGAAGCCCGATCGCGTCACGCTGCGGCGGAAGAGCCCGCTTCCTTTATGGGCGCAGATCGGCTGGCGCGTTGGCATGGTGGTGGGCCTCCTTGCCCTTGCCGTCGCCGTTCACTGGTTTGAGCGGGAAGGCCTCAGGGACAGCCATGACGGGGAGCTGAGCTTCACCGACGTCATCTATTTCACGATGATCAGCATCACCACGACAGGCTATGGCGACATCGTGCCGATCAGCGACCGGGCCCGAATGTTCGACGCTTTCGTGGTGACTCCGATCCGCATCTTCTTCGTGCTGATATTCATCGGCACGGCCTATACCTTCGTTTTCCGCCGAACCTGGGAAAAATGGCGCATGGAACGCATTCAGCGAAACCTTTCGGGACACGTGATCATCGCCGGCTTCGGCACCAGCGGCGCTGAAGCGCTCGACGAGCTGCTCGCGCTTGGAGCCGATCCGCGCGAAATCGTCGTCATCGATCCGAACGCCGAAGCGCTCGAGCGGCCGGACTCGCTCGGCTGCGCGACTGCTGAAGCCGACGCCACGCGCGACAAGACGCTGCAGGCGGTGAGGGTCGAGGAAGCGCGGGCGATGATCGTCTCGGCGGGACGCGACGACACGTCCATCCTCATCACGCTTACCGCCCGCCATCTGGCGCCGCGACTCAAGATCAGCGTTGCCGTCAGGAACGAGGACAACGAGCTGCTCGCCCGGCAGGCGGGAGCGACGACGGTGATCAATCCGGTCAGCTTTGCGGGGCTGCTGCTAGCCGGCTCGACGCAGGGCGCGCATATCTCCGATTATATCGCCGATCTCGCCTCCAGCCATGGCCGCGTCAGGCTCGCCGAGCGCGCGATCACACCGGCGGAATGCGGCAAGTCTCTGGCCGAGGTCGCCACCGGCCTCGGCGTGCGCCTCTACCGCGACGGCATTCCGCACGGCTT
>JALYGI010000084.1 GCA_030777185.1 Pseudomonadota bacterium | reverse complement strand
ACGATCCCAGGGGGAGCGATCGGCTGAAGCGACTTGGACAGCGGCGCCGTGACTGCAAGCCACGTGACCAGCAGTCCGACGAGAATGAGCAGGATGATGCCGGGTCGCTGGTACCAGCGGCGGCGGCGCGGCGCCGGCGGAGCGGCTTCGGGATCCGGAATGCCGTACCGCGGCGCCTCTGCCGAAGGCGTACCGGTCAAGTCATCAATCAACACCAATCCGTCTCCCGGCGTGAGCGGCGAGGCCGCCGCAACGCGCCAACGGAGGCGGCTTATATCGATTTCACTCGGGCAAGCGAACAAAGATCGACTCAGTGGACGCCTCGAGCAGCGAGGCTCATGAGCTAAGCGATCGTGCCGTCTTTACTTAGTCGGCGAGAGTGAAGCCGATTTTCAACGTGACCTGGTAATGGGCAACCCGGCCGTCCTCCACGTGGCCACGAGTTTCCTTGACCTCGAACCAGCGGATTTCGCGAATGGTGGTGGAGGCGCGGGCGATCGCCTTTTGGACCGCATCCTCGATGCCGATGGTTGAGCTGCCGACGATCTCGATGATCTTGTACACATTGTCGCTCATTCGCTGCCTTCCTCTGATGGAGCTCGATCAACGGGCCTGGCGGCGGAACGTTTCCGTCTGGCTTGTGCGGAGCGGGGCCTCCGGCATCGAGCGGATCGCGGCGAGGCGCGGAGCCTAGATCAAGATCGTTCCAGGCTGGACCAGCCTGGAACGTAAATTTTGGTCTCGCTGGGAATGCTCGAGACTATTCTCCTCGCGCCGCCGCCTCGCGCTCCTCGCGGGCGGTGCGCATCATCTGCTCCCAGCAGCCCGTATGACCGCCGGGGCCGACGGTGGAGCAGCTCTGGATCCCTGTGCGGCCGACATATTCGAGGCTTCGGGCGCGCGCGGCCCAGCTGGTGCCCCCGCGCGCGGGCGTGCGGTCGCGCAGGCCGCGCGGAATCCGATAGCGCTCGCTGTTAGGGCGTCGGGCGCAGATGACGATCTCGTCGGCCTGGCCGCGAGGACAGGGATCGCGGCCGTAAACAACCACTTGCCGAATTTTCTCAGCCGGGCGTGCGGCGGCGGTTCGCTGCTGCGCGTCCGCGGGAACGGGCATCGAGACCAGGACGGCGACCGCCGCGACAGCTTGAACGGACAGGAACTTCATTCGTGGGCCTCCACAAGCCAGTTGCTAAAAACAAAGAGCGAACTGCTGCTTTGTTCCTCTCCGCCATTCTGCCGCCCCGAAGCTCCAAGCCGAAGCAGGGCGTCAGCGAGGCTGGCTTTGCTCGCGCTCGATCGCTTCCGATTGCTCGTCGATCCTGCTCAGGCGCTCCTGCCGGGCCTGCTCGATCATCGCGTTCCAATCGACCTGGTCGGCGCCTCGCCGCTCGGCCCGGGCCTGGTTGATGAGCTGCGCAAGACAGCCGGTGGCGCCGCCGGGGCCGACGGTGGAGCAGCTCTGAATGCCGGTGCGGCCGACATATTGAAGTTCGAGCGCGCGATTGGCCCAGCTATCGCTCGCCGGACCTTCACGGTCGCGAAGCGGCTCGGGAATGCGGTAGCGGTCTGCCTCGGGACGGCGGGCGCAGACCGTGATCTCGTCGGCGCTGACGGGGCAAGGATCGGTCCCATAGACGATCAGCTGATTGACGCGGACATCGTCAGGGCCGGCAGGCGCTGCAGCGGCGGCCTGACTCCCGCTTTGAGCGGAGGCCGGAGCGGCCTGGAACAGGGCTAGGGCAGCGGCAGCGAGAAGGGCGGTTCTCATGTCGTCAGATCCTTTTGGAAAGCGCTATTGCGGCGCGGCAACCGGCGCGGATGAAGGCTGAAAGCAAGGGGTAGCCAAAGCTGCTCTCGGCGCCCGACGCGATCGCCGTATCGCGATGTTCGAGCTCCTCGAGCTGGAATTCGGTGATCGTCGCCGAAAGGTCCGGATCGTCCCCGCCCAATTGGCGGAGCTGATCCGAATAATGCTTGTCGATCTCCGTCTCGACGGCAGCGGTGCAGGCCATCGCAGCGTTCGGGCTCATGAGGGCGGTGACGGCGCCGAGCGCGTGACCCGCAACGTTCCAGAGCGGCTGGAGCGCGGTCGGCCTGATGCCGCGGTCGCTCATCAGCTGATCGAAATGGTCGAGATGCCGCTTTTCCTGGAGTGCCATGCGCGCGATGATGCGGGAGGCGGGATGATCCTCGCCAAGCACGGCAAGCTGCCCCGCGTAAATCCGGGTCGCGCCATATTCGCCGGCCTGATCGACCCGGATCATCTGGTCGATATCCGCGCGGTGGTCGCCCGGCCGCCAGTTGGGGCGGGGAGCGGTCATGCCGTTGCCGCTCGCGGACGTCTGAGACTGAGCCATAAGATCACCAATCCAGATCCCAATGAGATGACGGCGTTCCAACCGGCCATCGAGATGCCGAGGAACGACCATTGCACCTCATCGCAACGAACGAGCGGGGCGGAGAGAATATCCTTGAGCATCTCGTCGGCCGATCCGCCGCCGCCGATCGCCGTGCATTGGGTGAAGCCCTCGAGGATCCCCAGCTCGACACCCGCATGATAGGCGCCGGTGAGGCCGCTCGAGAGAATTCCCAATGCAGCGAGCCAGACGAAGCTGCGGCCCCGGTCCGCACTCCCCCGCATGGCGAAGGAGATCAGCGCGAAGAGGAGGGCGGCATAGTGGCCCCAGCGCTGCCAGTGGCACATCTCGCACGGGTGAAGTCCACCTAAATATTGCGAACCCAGAGCCCCCGCCAGCAATGCGGCAGGGACGAGGAGCGCCAGCAGCCGGGCCTTTTCGAGACTGTCAGAGGCATATCCGGGCACGATGGATCCGATGTAGGCGGGAGCGGCAGCTTTTCAAACAATCAGGAGGTGGAGGGCTGCGGTTGAACCTCAGATGAGCGGCATGAGGCACTCGAAAAGGGCGCTCAAACAAAATTCGAACCTGTTGCATAAACGACTCACCGCTGAGGGGAAACGGGCCGTCTCTGCGGCTTTGCAAGGTTAACTGAGGGCGTCGCAGGGGGAAAAGTTGCGGTCCGGCGGTTCGTTCATCGAAAACGCCATGAAACCCTTCCGCGATTCCGCTCGTTATGGCTCCAAGTAAGGTTGAGAAGGAGCGTGAGTATGGCCTCGAGTATCCTGGAAGCGCGCGGTGGGTGCCTGATCCCTAAGGCTGCCGATCGGGGCTACCATGTCGTCTATCGCGAGGAGCAGACCAATCACTGCCCGGGCTGCGGCCACACGCATTGGTATGTCGGCCGGACCATGGCCGAGTGCGCCTTCTGCACAACCGCGCTTCCGCTGGAAAGCACGGCTCTTGTTGCCGGCGGCCAAATCGTGCGCACGATCCGGCGCGCCCCTTACGGGCGTACGGAGCATGCCTTCGCGGCCTGACGTTTAGAAATCACACGAGCTCGAGGGCGGCCGACCTGAACCGGCCACCTCGCAAGACGCCGGCCCTTTTTACGCGAAGGGCCGGCGTTTCTCGTTTCAGGTCTTTCGCCGCGTCGGAACAAGCGCGTTGCAGAGATCGACCCCGCCTGCCGGACGATTGAAGAAGCTCCCACCGCGGTTGGCGCGCCCGGTCACATAGGCGCTGAACGCCGGACTATCGGTCCGCAT
>JALYGI010000083.1 GCA_030777185.1 Pseudomonadota bacterium | reverse complement strand
CGCCGAGGTCGAAATGCCGGCAGGCCGCGAGGCCGTCCAGCACCGCGACGATGCTGCCCTTGCCGTTGTTCGCGCTGGCGGCGATCTCCGGGGTGAGACCGATCAGCGCCCATTCTTCCTTGTTGAGATGTTCGAAGCCCGCGGCCTGCGCTGTTGCCACCTCCGGCACGCCGACCGTCAGGCCGGCGGCCAACGCGGCCGCAGCCACTCCGAAAAACGAACTCGTCATGAACTCCACCCCGAAGAAGAATAGCGGGCATTAAGCCGCTGGTTGTGTTGATATTTCGTTTCCTGACGGACCGTGAAGTCTGCAGCGCCAGCTCGTGTCCGCTTCGGTCTCAGAAAATTCGACGAACAGCATTGGGCCAAGTCATGACTTTACACGGAGGAAAGGCTTGACCTAATTGGGCCCCGGCGCTCAGGCCCTTCTAATGCTACGGCGTGAACACATGCTTAACTTCGTCGAGCGTGGCCCCTACAAGGGCGGAATCCTGGCGGCTCGGAAAGCACGGCAATCAATGGGAAAATAGATTCGTTCGCGGTTCAGCATAACCAGGAACGAGTCTAGAATCGCGCCTGGATTGGACTGATCAAGACCTCACTCGCAAATCACTCCAGCGTCAGTTCCCGTGATGCCCGGGCGGTCACGACGGGTTGGGCGACAAGCCACACCTGACAAGCCCCTGCTGGTGTTGACGTTAGCGGCTGCACTGGGAACGGCGCACGACCGCTCGAGGGGCACGCGAGGGGCAGCGGCAGTGACTGCTTTTGGCGCATAGCCGCCGAAGGAGAATGTCGGCTATGAGTGGAAAGCAGACATTCGCTAGCCGGGCCATTTGAACGCCTGCGCCGTCCTCACCATGGCCGCCGTCGCCTGGCTGAACGGGCGCCCGGGCACGCTGAGCAACGCGATGGTGCGGCCGATCGCCGGCTCTATGATCGGTCGCTGCAGCAGGTCGGGTACGGTGACTGAATATTCCGGCATCACGGCGATTCCGATGCGGGCGAGCACCATTGCCTGCACCCAATCCTCGCGCGCGGAGCGGAAGCGGGCGTAGAGCTGGACCTCCTGGTCCTTGCAAACGGCAGTGAACATCTCACGCATTTCGCAGGACAGCCGGTCCACATAGGGCTGCCCAGAGAGGTCCTTCAGGCGAACGATGTTGCGCTCCGCCAGCGGGTGGTCGGGCGGAAGCACCACGACATACTTTTCGCTGTAGAGCGGGTGAACGTGAAAGCTGTCGGGTACGCCTTCGCATGGGTTGACGATCGCAAGGTCGAGGCTGCCCTGGTCGAACCTGTTGAGCAGCTCTGGAAGCGGCGCCTCGGCAACCTCGACCTCCACGCCTTCGAAGGCGGACTGGAAGGCGGCGAGATAACGCGCAATGCGCACCGATCCGATAGTGCCGAGCACCCCAAGCCGCACCGGCACCCTGTCGAGCAGCCGATATTCCTGGGCGATCGCCTTCGCACGCTCCGCCTGCTCCTGCATCTGCCGCAGCGTCGGCAAAATGGACCTGCCGAAGTCGCTGAGGCGGACGCGCTTGCCCTCCCGGGTGAAAATCGGCGCACGAAGCTCCTCCTCGAGGCTTCTCACAGCTTTGGTGAGGGCCGGCTGCGAGACGTTGCAGCGCTCGGCAGCCCGTGTGAAGTTCAGCGTCTCGGCTGCCGCAAGGACATATCGGATCTGGTACAGCTCCATCTGGCTCCCCTCCTCGAACGCACCCAGCCAAAATAACCGCGGGTTATGAAACAATGCCCAACTTCTTCTGTCGGCGCACCCCCCAGCGAACCTACACTTGCCGCACCCAGGAGGAGGAGAAAAAAGATGTCGGTATTCATGGTCGAGCGCGACCTAAAGGGAATCGCCATCGAGGATCTGGCCGCAGCGCAGAAAGCCGCGATCGGCAAGGCCGAGGAGATGCGCCAGGGCGGATCGGACATCCGCTACATTCGTACCACGTTCGCTCCCGCGGATGGACGCTGCATGTGTCTGTTCGAAGCGCCCTCAGACGCAGAGGTAAAGCGGCTCAATGACGAGGCGGGGCTGCCCTACAGCCGCGTGGTTCCCGCGATGGACTTGACGCCTGCAGCTACGGTCTGAACGTCCGCACCGGGTCATAAGCGGACATGTCGTGCTTAGGAGGGATGGGCCTCGACTTCGGCTTCGGTCGAGCGCTCGGATGTGGCGGTCCCCTCCCCGCCCCGGGCGCTGCGGCTCCACAGGAACAAGCCGACGCCGGCGGCCGCGGCCCCGGCAGCGGTGAGCGTCATCGCCGGGTGGCGGGCCGCCTTGGTGTAGAGGCTCGGCCGGATCGCGCTGCCCTGATGGTCGCCCCGCACCCGGGCCTCTGCCTGGCCTTGATGAAGATTGTCGGTGCCGGTCGCCTGCTTGGTGCCGAATTGAGCGGGTACGAGGAATTTGGCGCTGATCCAGTCCATCAGGCGCGGAGCGAGGCTGCCCAGCATGCTCAATGTCCGTGCGCCGCTGCCGATAAAGGCGTCGCGCACCGGATATTCAGCAGCGTGGAGGATCGTCTTGGCCACCTCTTCCGGCGCATAGACCGGCGGCGGGAATTTGGGCTCCTCACGATGGTAATCCTTCACATGCTGCGGCATCGGCGTGCCGATCGAGGCAGGCTTGATGAGCGTGACCGAGATTGGCGCGCCTTCATGCTCCAGCTCCACGCGAAGGGCATCCGTGAAGCCCTTCATAGCATGCTTGCTGGCCGAGTAGATGCCCTGGACAGGAAAGGCGCGATCGGAAGTGACGCTGCCGACATTGATGATCGCGCCGCCATGGGCGCGCAGATGCTTCACAGCGATGCGCGAGCCGTGGACGACGCCCCAGAAATTCGTCTCGAAGAGCTGGCGCATATCCGCTTCGCTGACCTCATCGATCATGCCCCAGATGCCGACGCCGGCATTGTTGATCCAGCTATCGATCCGGCCGAAGCGCTCGAGCGCGGCCGCGGCAACCTTCTCGAGATCCTCCTGCTTCGTGACGTCCGCCTCGACGAAGACGGCGTCGCCGCCCCCATATTTGATCCCGTCCACCGCCTCCGCCAGCGCCTCGCGCGTGCGGGCCGCAAGCACCACCTTGGCGCCGCGTTCCGCCGCGAGATTGGCGGTGGCGAGACCGATGCCGCTCGAGGCGCCGGTGATGACGATCACTTGGTCGGATACGGGCTTCAGCTTGAGGGCCATGAACTTCTCCATCGATCACTTGGGTTTTTGCGCCAACGAACGAGGCCGACGGTCGTTCGACGCAAATCGTTCAGAGCCTGTTTGGGAATGCGGTTCCGGCCCGCGAAATGCGCTCTTGAGCGCATTTTCGAAGAGACTTTCAGACCGGAATGACGTCGAAACGCGCGGTCAGCGACATCTCCTCGCCGGGATCGAGCACGCGAAGGCCAAGCTCGGGCCAGCTTTCCTCAGGCTCGTTCAGCGCCGCATTGGCATGGCTGACCGGCTCGGCCACGAACAGCTCGCCTTCGAGCGGAGAATAAAGCTGGAAGAAGCGCACGTCGGGCGACGAGAATTCGATCTGGAACGGCGAGCCGGGACTGTTTATCCGGCACACTTGGCCCCAGCCGCCGAAGCCGTTGTCGAGGTCTTGGCCGCAAACCAGCCGCTGCTTGAGACCGTAGCGGCCGGCAGCCGGGACCTTCTCCACGGGCAGCACATCTTCATCGATGGTCCAGGCATGCGTGACTTCAGTGTCGATCACCGTCTCCGAGGTGCAGGGAAAGTAAGGATGCTGCCCCAGCCCGCAGGGCATGGGATCGGGTGAAAGGTTGCGGCAGACAAGCCGGACGGTGAAGCCCTGCGGGTCGAGATCGAAACGCTGGCGCGCCTCATAAGCCCAGGGCCAGTCCCCCGGCGCGTGGCGAAAGATGAGCTCGCATCCGCTTTCGGAAGCGTTCACCGGCTGCCAAGGCGCGAGCCAGCCATGGCCGTGGAGCGGGCTCGGGTCATTTTTCATATTTTTCGGCAGCGTGACTTCCCGGCCACGGAAGGTGAAGCGACCGCCGCGGATACGATTGCAA
>JALYGI010000082.1 GCA_030777185.1 Pseudomonadota bacterium | reverse complement strand
CCAGACTGGGTTCCTACTTTCGCAGGAACACACAAGGGACTGTAAATGGCCTCTCTCAAGGCGCTCAAGGGTCGGATCGTTTCGGTCAAGTCGACCCAGAAGATCACCAAGGCGATGAAGATGGTCGCCGCCGCCAAGCTGCGCCGGGCGCAGCAGGCGGCGGAAGCCGGACGTCCTTATGCGACCCGGCTGCAGGAAGTCGTGGCGAGCCTCGCCAGCCGCGTCACCGTCGGACCGCAAAGCCCGCGCCTTCTGGCCGGGACCGGCAATGACCAGACGCACCTGCTGGTCGTCTGCACCTCGGACCGCGGCCTTGCCGGCGCGTTCAATTCCAACATCGTCCGCGCCGCTCGCAAGCGCGCCGACGATCTGATGCGAGCGGGCAAGACCGTCCATTTCTACCTTGTCGGCCGCAAGGGCCGCGCGGTGATCGGCCGGCTCTTCCCGAAGCAGATCGTCCGCCAGTACGACACCGGCGCGATCAAGCAGGTCGGCTTTGCCGATGCGCAGGCGATCGCGATGGACATCACCGAGCGCTTCGCTGCCGGCCAGTTCGACGTCGCCCAGCTCTTCTACGCCCGCTTCCAGTCGGCGCTGGTGCAGGAGCCGGTCGGCCAGCAGATCATTCCCGTTGCGATCACCGATGCCGGCGCGTCCTCGGTTGCCGCCTCGGGCAACGCCGCCGTGGAATATGAGCCGGACGAGGAAGACATTCTCGCCGCCCTCCTCCCCCGCAACGTGGCCGTCCAGATCTTCCGCGCGCTGCTGGAAAATGCAGCGTCCGAGCAGGGCAGCCGCATGACCGCGATGGACAATGCGACGCGCAATGCGGGCGACATGATCAACCGCCTCTCGATCCAGTATAACCGCACCCGGCAAGCCGCGATCACCACCGAGCTCGTCGAGATCATCTCGGGCGCCGAAGCGCTCTAAGAACCTAAGAAGGCAAGGAAGCAAAGCATGGCAACCGCCGCAATCGCCCCCACCACCACCAACAATGTCGGCCGCATTGCCCAAGTGATCGGCGCCGTCGTCGACGTGAGCTTCGACGGCAACCTGCCGGAGATCCTCTCGGCTCTCGCGACCGACAATAACGGCAACCGGCTGGTGCTCGAAGTCGCCCAGCATCTTGGTGAGAACACGGTCCGCACGATCGCGATGGATTCGACCGACGGCCTCACCCGCGGCCAGCGCGTTGAGGATACGGGCTCGCAGATCCGTGTCCCGGTCGGGCCGATGACGCTCGGCCGCATCATGAATGTGGTCGGCGAGCCGATCGACGAGCGTGGGCCGATCGGGGCCTCCGATACAGCCCCGATCCATGCCGAGGCTCCTTTGTTCGTCGACCAGTCGACCGAGACCGCCATCCTCGTCACCGGAATCAAGGTGATCGACCTTCTCGCCCCCTACGCCAAGGGCGGCAAGATCGGGCTGTTCGGCGGTGCGGGCGTCGGCAAGACCGTGCTCATCCAGGAGCTGATCAACAACATCGCCAAGGGCCATGGCGGCACGTCCGTCTTCGCCGGTGTCGGCGAGCGCACCCGCGAGGGCAACGACCTTTATCACGAATTCCTCGATGCGGGCGTGATCGCCAAGGACGCCGAGGGCAATCCGACGCCGGAAGGCTCGAAGGTCGCGCTCGTGTTCGGCCAGATGAACGAGCCGCCGGGCGCCCGCGCCCGCGTCGCCCTGTCGGGCCTCACCATCGCGGAATATTTCCGCGATCAGGAGGGCCAGGACGTGCTCTTCTTCGTCGATAACATCTTCCGCTTCACCCAGGCGGGTTCGGAAGTGTCGGCGCTCCTCGGCCGGATCCCTTCGGCCGTGGGCTATCAGCCGACCCTGTCGACCGACATGGGCGCGCTTCAGGAGCGCATCACTTCGACCAACAAGGGCTCGATCACGAGCGTCCAGGCGATCTACGTGCCCGCGGACGACTTGACCGATCCGGCCCCGGCCACCTCCTTCGCCCACCTCGACGCCACCACCGTGCTGTCGCGCGCCATTTCCGAGCTCGGCATCTATCCGGCCGTCGATCCGCTCGATTCCACCAGCCGCGTGCTGGAGCCGCGCACGGTCGGCC
>JALYGI010000081.1 GCA_030777185.1 Pseudomonadota bacterium | reverse complement strand
GACACCGGCCTCCAACCCGCTGAAGGGGCGCCTCGCCGGCCAGATCGGCCTGCTTCGCGGCTGGGATTATCGCTGGGGCGCCGCCTCCATGCCGACATCGCTCGCCGTTTTCTGGGGTGAGGCTTTGTGGGACCGGGTGGACCAAAGCATTCGCGGTGCCCGCCGCCCCGACATCGACTTTCTGGAGAAGCGCACCACGCCGGAGCAGAAGCTGCGGGCGCTGGCCGCCGCCTCAGAGCGGCTCGAGCGCGACTTCGGGAGCTGGGGCGTGGCCTGGGGCGACATCAACCGCTTCCAACGCCTGACGGGCGATCTCGTCCAGCCGTTCGACGACGCGCGCCACAGCATCCCCGTGCCCTTCACCTCCGGAATATGGGGATCGCTTGCCTCGTTCGGGGCGAAACCGGCCAACGGCAGCAAGCGCTATTACGGCACCAACGGCAACAGCTTCGTCGCGGTGGTGGAATTCGGCGAGAAGGTGCGGGCACGGGCGGTGAGCGCCGGCGGCGAGAGCGGCGATCCCAATTCGCCGCACTTCAACGATCAGGCGGAACGCTACGCGCTGGGTAATTTGCGGGAGGTCTATTTCTATCCTGCGCAGCTCAAGGGACACACCAAGCGCACTTATCGGCCCGGCCAATAACCTTCGGCGGCCGGACACCGAAGCTTAGAGCGGGATGAAATAGGCTCGAATTGTCATTGCGAGGAGCGTATCGACGAAGCGATCCAGGGATGCCGACGATATCCCTGGATTGCTTCGCTGCGCTCGCAATCACATTTCGGTCACGCTGAATCCATCATGCTCTAGCGGCGCATCCTGAGCTTCACTTCCCTGACCAGCGCGTCCGGCGAGAATGGCTTCGGAAACAGCGTCATATTTTCGGGCAGGGCATCCTCTTCGGCCGAATAATAAGCCGAGGTGAGAAGGATGCTCAGCTCCGGCCACTTCTTGGCGGCCTGGCGCGCAAGGTCGATCCCCGACATCCAGCCCGGCATTCGGACGTCGGTGACGAGCACTCGCACCTCCGGATGCGCGTCAAGCAGCGCCATCGCCTCTTCGGCGTCGGCCGCTTCGAGCACCTTCAGGCCGGCTTTCTCCAGCCTGTCGCAATTGTCGATACGGATCAGTTCCTCATCCTCCACGACGAGAACGGCGTGATCGGCGGGGCTTGCATCCCTGCGCGGGCTCATCCGCCGCTCCTTTGACGGACCCCGTCACTCATCCCGCTCCTCCCCCTTGAGGAGGGGAGCCTATCCGATTTTTCGAGGGGCGCCAGCCTCTTTGGTGAAGCCGGCGCGGCGACCGTACTAAAGCTTGATCGCTTTGCCGGCGCCGATTGCGGTCCGCGGCTTCGCCTGCCGGGCGGTGGCGCCGCCGCTCCACAGCCGGGACATGCATTGCGCCAGCTCGGTCATGGCCGAACCGCCGCCGGTGAGACGGACGCTGGCAATGGCTTCGCCACGCTCGCCGACAGCCATGCCGCTGGCCTTTGCGAACTCGGCAATGAAGCGGGCGCCGTCCGCCTCGCCCGGAGGCACGGCGAACATCAGGCCTGGACCGTCGGAATCGAGCTCGGTCTTTGCGACCGCGTCGAATTCAAACTTGCTTCCGCCATCGAGCTGCACGGCAAGCTCGTGGCGGCTGCCGTCCTCGAGCGACTCCCAGCTGCGATTCTGGATCAGGAACAGCAAGCTTTCCTGGCCTGTGCCGGCAAGGACCGAGACGACCGTACCCTGGGGGAGGGTGGTGTGCGCGATGCACCCGCTCGGGCTTCCGGAAACCTTCCATTCGCCGGGCGTGGAGGCTTGCTGAGACAGAGCGGCGGAGGAAAGAGCCGCCAGGGCCAGGCACGCGAACAAGGGCTTCACCATCTTGGCTCTCCATCAGCCCGCCGCCCAGCCTTCTTCAACGTCTCAAACCCGCCGATATTCCTTTTGTTGCACGCCGTCCGCTCGGCTCGCCGCACGCCGAACCGAAGCGTCCCTAATTCGGACGAGCGGCGGGTTTGATCGCGACCAGCTCTACGTCGAAGATCAGAATGCTGTCGGGCGGGATATCGCGCTTCAGCGTCGCCTCGGGTGGGGTGTAACGCCGTCCAGGCGCTCCATAACCGAGGTATGAAGGGATCGTGATCCGCCATAGGTCGCCTGGGCGCATCAGCTGAATCGCGGCCATGAAGCCGGGAATCACCCTTTGGACGTCGAAGCTGCTCGTTCCGGTGCCGTTATCGGCAGAGGTGCTGAACACCTGCCCGTTGGCCAGGCGCCCGACATAGCGCATCTCTATGGCGTCGGCGCGGGTCGGATGCGGCCCCCCGGCCGGGCCTGAACGAAGCACCTGATATTGGATGCCGGGCAGAACGACGGCGGTGCCTGGAGCGGCGGCACGATCAACCGGGACCGCAGCACAGCCGCCCAGGGCGGCGGTCAGCAGCAGGCCCGCTATACTCTTCATACCGTGAAACTCTCGCCGCAGCCGCACATGCCTTTGGCGTTTGGGTTCTCGAAGACGAAGCCGGCGGCAAAATCGTCTTCCTTCCAGTCCATCCGGCTGCCGATCAGGTACAGGATCGAGCCGCCGTCGACGTAGAAGGTGCCGCCGGACGTCTCGATCTTCTCGTCGAACGGCTTTTCCTCGGTCACATAGTCGACCGAATAAGCGAGGCCCGAGCAGCCGCGGCGCGGCGTCGACAGCTTCACTCCGATCGAACCTTCGGGCGCGCGCGCCATGAGCTCGGCGATGCGCGCTTCGGCCGATGGAGTGAGCGTCAAGGCCGCCGGACGGGCGCGGGTTTTGGTCTCTGCGTTCATCAAAGCATCCCCAGTTCGAGCTTGGCTTCGTCGCTCATCTTCTGCGGGTCCCAGGGCGGATCCCAGACGAGCTCGACCTCGGCATCGCCGACGCCCGGGACCGCGCCGACGCGAAGCTCGACTTCCCCCGGCATCGACTCGGCGACCGGGCAATTCGGCGTCGTCAGCGTCATCAGCACCTTGACGTGGCTCTCAGGCGAAACCTGGACGTCGTAGATGAGGCCGAGATCGTAGATGTTGACCGGGATTTCGGGATCATAGATTTCCTTCAGCGCCTCGATCACGGCTTCATACAGGTCGAAGCCGCTTTCGGGTTCGTCCGGGGGACGAACCTGCGGCTTCGACCCGCCCGGCTCAACCGGCGCCGGCTCCGCCGGCTTCGGCTCCTGGGCGAGAAAGCCTGCCAGATAGTCGCGCTTGCGTTCGAACGTGTCGGACACGCGCGCCTTCGGCGGCTTGGGCGCCTCCGTGACCTCCTCGATCTCGATCTTGCGTTCCCGATTCATCTCAAGGCTTTCATCCGAAAATTCTCGTCACCCGTTCGATGCCGCCGACCAACGCCTCGACATCCTGCCTGCCATTATACACGCCGAAGCTCGCGCGCGCCGTCGCGTCCACGCCGAGATGCTCCATCAGCGGCTGCGCGCAGTGATGACCTGCGCGGATCGCCACCCGGCTCTCGTCCAATATGGTGCCGATGTCGTGCGGATGCACGTCGCGAATCGCGAAGCTGACGATGCCGGCGCTGCTTTCCGGCCCGAACAGGCGGACGCTGTTGATCGAGGAGAGCGCCTGACGGGCCTCGCGCACCAGCGCCTCCTCGTGCGCGGCAATGGCGTCGAGGCCGATGCCGTCCACATAGTCGATCGCGGCATGGAGCCCCAGCACGCCGACCACGTGCGGCGTCCCGGCCTCAAACCGCGCCGGAGGCGGAGCGAAGCTTGTCTTCCTGAACGACACCTTGTCGATCATCGCGCCGCCGCCCTGAACCGGGGGCATGGCGCCCAGCAGGTCGCCCTTGCCCCAGAGCACGCCGATTCCGGTCGGGCCGTAGAGCTTGTGGGCGGAGAAGACGTAGAAGTCGCAGCCGAGCGCCTGCACGTCGACCGGCATGCGCGGCACCGCCTGGCAGCCGTCGAGAAGGAGCTTTGCGCCGACCCGGTGCGCGAGATCGGCCGCGCGGCGAGCCTCGAGCACCGATCCCAGCACGTTGGAGACATGGGCCAAAGCGACCATCTTGTGCCGCTCGGTCAGCATGGCGGCCATCGCATCGAGATCGATGCGGCCGTCCTCCGTCAGCGGCGCGACGTCGATCTGTGCGCCCACGCGTTCGGCAACCAGCTGCCAGGGGACGATGTTGGAGTGGTGCTCCAGCATCGAAAGCATGATCCGGTCGCCGGGCTGGAGGAAGGTCCCGCCCCAGCTCTGCGCGACGAGGTTGATTCCCTCGGTCGCGCCGCGCACGAAGACCACTTCTTCGGGCACATGCGCCCCGATGAACGCGGCCGTTCGCCGTCTTGCGGCCTCGAAGGCGATCGTCATGTCGGCCGAGCGCGTGTAGACGCCGCGATGGACGGTTGCATAGGTTTCGGCATAGCCGCGGGTGATCGCGTCGATCACCGGCCGCGGCTTCTGCGCGGTGGCCGCCGTGTCGAGATAGGCCCAGCCTTCCGGGATCGCGGGAAAGTCGGCGACGCGGTCGAGCGGCCGGGTGCTTGCCGGCATGTCCATCAGCCGCGGCCTCCATCCGTCGCGGAATTTCCGGAGAGCCAACGCAAAGCATCCTTGTGAAAGGCCTCGCGCACCTTTTCTTCGCCGATCCGGTCGATCGCATCGGCGACGAAGGCCTGGGTAAGGAGCGCCTTGGCCTCCACCGGCGGAACGCCGCGGCTTGCAAGGTAGAAGAGCGCGTCGCGGTTCAATTCGCCGACGGTCGCGCCATGGGCGCATTTCACGTCGTCGGCGAAGATTTCGAGCTCGGGCTTGGCGTTGATCGTGGCGCCCCGATTCAGCAGCAGCCCCTTCAGCGACTGCTCGCCATCGGTCTTCTGCGCGCCGCGCGCGACTTCCACGCGGGCGGCGACGGAGCAGGTCGCCTGCTCGTCCGCAACCGAGCGCCAGACCTGGCGGCTCACCCCGTTCACCTGCTCGTGCCGAATGACCAGATTGGCGTCATGCCGCTGCCTGCCCCTGGCGAGGAGCGCTCCCCCGACCTCGGCAAAGGCTGCTTCGCCGGCAAGAACCACCCGCCCGTCCAGCCGCGTGTCGCTGTCCCCCGCACAGACCGCCGTCGCGACCAGGCTCGCGCCCTCGCCCAGGGTCGCGCGATCGGTGAGGCTCACATATCCGCTCTCGCCGAGCAGCCGCCGGCTCAGCATCAGCCGGGCGCCTCTGAAGAGGGTGATCCGCGTCAGCCGATTGATCCAGCCGCCGCCGATATAGGTTTCGACGACGGAGGCCTGCGCATCCACGTCCAGCTCGATCTCGGCGGGCAGGTGATCGGCGCTGCCGGTAGAAACATGGACGATCTGCACGAGCCCCTGCGGTGCTTGGGTTGGGCCGAGCTTCAGCTTCCAGCCTTCGCCGCCGACCAGCCGTGCAAGCGCATGGTCGGCCGGACCCGCCTCGACACTGCCCATTTCGATGATGCCGGGATTGCTGCGGTCGGCGGCGAGCTTGCCGTCGACGAAGAGCAGGCGCGGCCCGGGCAGTGCGCAGTCAATCCACGGCAGCTTTTCGGGCACCGTTCCGGCGGGCTGGCGCCGGGCGAGCTCAGGCAGCGCCGAAAGATCGCTCCAGCGCCAGCCTTCGCTGCGGTTGGAGGGGAGCTCGAGCAAGCTCACGCGGCCATCGCTCCATAACCTTCGCGCTCGAGCTGGTGGGCGAGCTCAGCGCCGCCGGAGCGGGTGATCCGGCCCTCGGCCAGGACATGGACGAAATCCGGCTCAACGATGTCGAGCAGCCGCTGATAGTGGGTGATGAGCAGCACCGCCTTGTCCGGCGCCCGCATGATCCGGTTGATGCCGTCGCCGACCACGCGCAGCGCGTCGATGTCGAGGCCGCTGTCGGTCTCGTCGAGCACGGCGAGCTTGGGGTTGATGAGCCCCATCTGAACCATCTCGTTGCGCTTCTTCTCGCCGCCCGAGAAACCGACATTCACGTTGCGCTTCATCATGTCCATCGACACGCCAAGCGCTTCGCCCTGCGCCCGGGCGAGCCGCAGGAAGTCTCCGGCCGAGATCTCCGCCTCGCCGCGGGCGCGGCGCTGGGCATTTATCGCAGTGCGGAGAAACTGGACGTTCGACACGCCGGGGATCTCGACGGGATATTGAAAGCCGAGGAACAGGCCGGCCGCGGCGCGCTCATCGGGTGCCATCTCGAGCAGGTCTTGCCCCAGGAAGGTGACGGACCCTTCCGTCACCTCATAGCCTGGCCTCCCGCCGAGCACATAGCCGAGCGTCGACTTGCCCGCCCCGTTGGGCCCCATGATCGCATGCACCTCGCCCGCGCCGACGCTGAGCGTCAGCCCGTTGAGGATCTGCTTGCCGTCTATTTCGGCATGGAGATTTTCAATCTTCAGCATCTTTGTTCCAGTCGTATGCGCTACGCCACCGCCTCTGCTCACCCGACGCTTCCCTCAAGGCTGATGCCGAGCAGCTTCTGCGCTTCGACGGCGAACTCCATCGGGAGCTGCTGCAGCACTTCCTTGGCAAAGCCATTGACGATCAGCGCCACCGCATCCTCCTGATTGAGGCCGCGGCTCATCGCGTAGAAGAGCTGGTCGTCGCTGATCTTCGACGTGGTCGCCTCGTGCTCGATCTGAGCCGAGGGGTTCTTCACCTCGATATAGGGCACGGTATGGGCGCCGCACTGATCGCCGAGCAGCAGTGAGTCGCATTGGGTGAAGTTGCGGACATTCTCCGCGCCCGCATTGACGCGGACCAAGCCGCGATAGGTGTTGTTCGAGCGTCCGGCGCTGATGCCCTT
>JALYGI010000080.1 GCA_030777185.1 Pseudomonadota bacterium | reverse complement strand
GGCTCGGTCTGGTTGATTGCGACACTGCTGGCATATCCTGCGCCTTGTGACACCATGGCGTTGGCGTACCCGACCTGCTTGACTGCAACAGTTGAGCCTGAGGCAAACTGCGAAACATCGGCGATCGCACGATGCGGGTCGGCTTTGCTGTTCGGATTAGCAGAATCCGACTGATCAATCGCAACACCATCTGAGTTGCCACGTTGCCAGACACGCACGAGATGGTTTGATCCTCCTTGAGCAACCTCAGCAAAATTCCGCTTGCCCCAGAGGGCCACCGTGTTGCCAACCGAGAATAAAGCGGTCTGAGTGGATCCATTCTGCTTCAAAACAATCGAATTGCCCTGCGAAGCACCGCTGGAGGAAACGCCTCCGCCCGACACGCTGAGTTGGGCGCTATGGCCTCGGCCATGCTGCTGAACGTCAGTAGAGTTCCCGAAACCTCTTGCCGAGACGTCAATCAAGCTGCCGGAGGCGTCTTGCGTTAGCTTCGCCACGTTGGGTGCGGCTTGAGATCCCTCGAATTGGGCGATCGACACCGTGCTGTCGAAGGCTCCTTCTTCCTGCACGATGCTTATTTGGTTGAACGTGCTCGAGAGGCGGCCATTCCCTTGTATGGCGGTGGCCTTGTTCTGAACGCCCTTGTTCGTCACGCTCGCTTTATTGTCCATTCCGAGCTGACTGATCGTCACATCGCTGAAGCCGCTGATAGCGGCCTGAACAATTGTGATTACGTTCCGCTCATTGCCGGCAGTTGCGTTTTGGGCGGTCCATCTGTTGCCAGTTCCAGCATCTTGGACGTCGGTTGTGTTCGTTCCGTTGCTTGCTACCTGTGCCAGTGCGGCTGAAGACAGCGCAGCCACGCCGCATAAGAAGGAGAGTCCGGTTCGCGCGACCGGGGCACCGATAATATTCATCACAAATTCCCACCATCTTGAGCAGCATCGAGCCAGGCGGCAATTGCCCTCCAATGGTTATTGCCGTCCGAAACAAAGTCGATGGTCATTCCCATTGTTCGATCCATTCTATGTCTTCGCCAGGGCAGTCCTGATCGGGCCAAGCCATGAGCCGGTTTAGAGGCCGGTTCGGAAGCGGGCGAAAACCTCGCCAGTCCCGCTGAATTCCTCTCGCTTGAGATTGACGCCGCCGCCAAGCTCCACTGACCATTCCGCGCCCAAGCCCAAACGGTAAGCCGCTTCCAGCTTCGGCGCGTCGGCGCCGATCCTGGCCAGCGGGTACTTATAGGAGATAGGCTGCCGGCCGAGGCCATCCGGGGTGCGGGTCATGTGATCGACACGAAGAGTCCCGGAGACGGCCCGGGGCGGCACCACCAGCGCCACGCCCAAGCTGTCCGTGACCGGGCCGCGGCTGAAGGCGACACCGCGCCTGCGAAGCGCGAGCTCGCCGGAGATCAGGTTGGCGGGCGTAACGCCGATGTCGCCGGCACCGCCGCTCATCCGAAGGTGGGTGAGCTCGCCCGCGGCCGAAGCCTCCCAGCCGCCGATCGCGCGGGTCGCGAAAAGACCGGCGTTCACCATCCGCGTCGGATTTTGAAACGCATCGAGGCTGGAGGTGAGGTCGTAATAGGCGCCCTTTTGCTCAACCACCGATGCGTTGATGCCGATCACCGTCCGCGCGTCGGGGCGCGTCCAATAGCCGATGCCGATCGACCGCTGGCGCTGCTCGACAGGCGAACCGGTGAGCGCCAGCCGGGTGGTTGAGCCCGGCTCCGGCTGACGAAGCCGCAGTGGATCGTCGGGGTCGGCGACCGACACGCTCCTTGCGGTGGAACTGCCGTAGACCGAGAGGCGCCGGTCGTCGGACAGGTTCACGAGCGCGTGGGCAACCAACGAGCTCTTCATCAACCCGCTTGAAGCGAAAAAAGACAGCGGGCGCAGCGTCGGATCGTAGGCGAAGTCGAGCCGGCTGCCGGAGGCGCCGGTCATTCGCAGCTGGGCGAGGCCGCCCGTGAATGGCACGTCGACGCCGAGCCGGATCGAGCGATCCGGACCAAAGCCGCCGGCCAGCTCGGCGGGCGAGTGGAACATGG
Source organism: Pseudomonadota bacterium (assembly GCA_030777185.1). Taxonomy (GTDB): domain Bacteria; phylum Pseudomonadota; class Alphaproteobacteria; order Sphingomonadales; family Sphingomonadaceae; genus Allosphingosinicella. The sequence continues at coordinate 1,286 of JALYGI010000080.1, read as the reverse complement.
CGAAGCTGCGGAGCGCATATTGCCTTGCGAATAAGGGCGCGGCCCAGTCGCTGAGACCGCCTTGGCCGAGGAGCCGCCGCCCCAGCATCTGCCGCAGCGCGAAAAAGTCCGAGCGCACCTGCAGCGCGCCGGTTTCGGCAAGCGCATAGTCGCGGCCGTAAACGTCGTAGACCGTGACGCTGCCCAGCGCCTCCGCGAGCCCCTTCGTGGTCGGGGTCACCGTCATGGTTGCGCCGGTGAGCGGCGTGCTGGTGCCGCTGGTGCCAGCCAGCGTCACCGTGCCTGCCGCCTTGAATGCTTGCCCGACGTCGAGCAGCCCCCAGCCGTAGACCGGGTCGACACCGGGCTGCCCAAGATCCTTCGCCGATTTGAGGAGAATATTAGCGACGGTCTCAGGCGTTGACTTGAGGGCCGGCCAGCGTGCCTGGAGCAGCGCCGCGGCGCCCGCGACGACCGGAGTCGCCATGCTCGTCCCCGACTTAAAGCCGTAGACATTGCCTGGAAGGGGCGCGTGGATCTCTCGGCCGGGCGCGAGGATGAAATGGTTCTTCCACTGGAGGTCGGGCGCGCAGCTTGTGGCCCCGCTTGGAACCAGGCAGCCCTCGCCCGGACGGTTTGAAAAGCTACTGAGGGTGCCGTTCAAATCGATGCTGCCGACAACAATGGTTCGGGCGAGCGCGGCTGAGGCCACGGCGGACGTAACGCCGCTGGCTTCACTGAGGAGATCGGCGCCGTCATTGCCGGCCGCCTTCACGAACAGCATCTTGAGTTTGCCGTTGGCCATTGCCGCCAGTTCGTCGCTGGAGAAGCACAGCGCGGTTTTCTCGCAGCCGAAGCTCATGCTGGCGATCGATGCGCCCCTGGTGCCGGCGTGGTACCAGGCGGCGATAAGTCTGTTCCCGCTCGCGATGTACCCACGGTCGTCGAACAGAGCGTAATTGATCACGTTCGCCGCCGGCGCCACGCCAGACCGGCTGCCCGCGATTATACCAGCGACGTGCGTGCCGTGCGCATCGTCGTTGCGATATTGTCCGCCACTAAACACCACGTCCTGGCAGCGGCCGCCGAGGTCGAAATGCCGGCAGGCCGCGAGGCCGTCCAGCACCGCGACGATGCTGCCCTTGCCGTTGTTCGCGCTGGCGGCGATCTCCGGGGTGAGGCCGATCAGCGACCATTCTTCCTTGTTGAGATGTTCGAAGCCCCCGACCTGCGCAATCGCCACGTCCGGCGCGCCGAGCGTCACGCCGGCCGCCAATGCGGCCGCAGCCACGCGCAGAAACGAACTT
>JALYGI010000079.1 GCA_030777185.1 Pseudomonadota bacterium | reverse complement strand
CTCCGATATTGACCTGGACGAAGCAATCGGGACGGCGCCCGGTCCTTTCCATCGCCTTGGCCAAAGCCGAGACGAGCGACGGCCGGTCGACGGAGTGAATGCAGTCGAACAAAGCGGCCGCCTCTTCGGCTTTATTCGACTGCAGCTGGCCGATGAGGTGGAGCTCGACGTGGGGATGGCTGCGGCGAAGATCCAGCCACTTGTTCTGCGCCTCCTGAACGCGGTTCTCGCCGAAAACGCGCTGCCCCGCCTCGATCAGCGGAACGATCGCTTCGGCGGAATAGGTTTTCGATACGGCGATCAATGTCACCTGTTCCGCGCTGCGCCGGGCAAGCTTTGCCGCGCGGGCGATCCCGGCTCGGACCTCGGCCAGACGTTCCGCAGGTGATGCACCGCTCATCGGGGCTGCTATAAGAAGGCCGATGCACCGCCGCCAGCCTCTGCCGCGCCTCTGGCTGATGACGGATGAGCGGCAAGGGGAGGGACTGTGGGAGGCTTTGGAGCGCCTCCCGCGGGGGTCCGGCATCGTCTTCAGGCACTACAGCCTTCCTCTGGCCGCCCGGAAGGCCCTGTTCCGCAAAGTGAAGGAGGTGGCCAGGAGGAGGAGGCTCCTGATCCTGGCTGCCGGCGCGCAAGCATTGGGTGCCGATGGCACGCACGGGCACCGCCGAACCCAGCGCGGGAGGCTGCTCAGCGCTCCGGTTCACCACTTGCGGGAGATCCGCGCCGCCGAGCGCGCGGGAGCCGATCTTCTCTTCCTCTCCCCCGTCTTTCCGACGCGGTCGCATCCGGGAGCGAGAATATTGGGACGGATGCGCTTTGCTCTTCTCGCGCGCCAGACACGGCTGCCGGTGATCGCGCTCGGCGGGATGAACGAACGGCGGGCGCGGGGACTGCAAAATGCTTATGGATGGGCGGCGATCGACGCCTGGACATGACGGGGCTTGTCCCCACAACCGGCAGCCATGGCGAGCCCGTAATTAGAAGCGGAAGGCGGTGCCGATATAAACGGCCTGGCTGTCGCGGCGCTCATCCGCCACCGGCTCAAGCCGGTCGCGCTGGATCTTGTAACGGACTCCGCCGGTCACATCGAGGTTGCGGCCGATCCGGTAGGATCCGCCGACCCCCAGCGAGTAGCTGCTCTCGACCGGGACCACCCGAAGCTGCGCCGGGTCACTCCGCTCCGCGCCCACTTCGACCCGGCCGGTGAACTTCTTGCCCGAGTAGCTAACGCCGACTTCGGCCGCCTCGCGCCCGCCCGGGACGGTTCCGCCCCGGACCTTGGCGACATCACCCGAAAGCGCGAAACGCTTCCAGCCGACCGCGACACCGAGATTGTAGCCGGTTGGTGTGATTGCGGTGACCGGCGTCGAGGAGGCTTCCGCGACCGTGCGTGATGCCTGTGCAACCGTGGCGGCACGCGCGCGAACCGCGACCTTGATCGCCTTGCTCCGATCGGCAGAGGCCGTTGCCGGCGTGAAGCGCATGCTGCCGGTCTGGAATCCGCGCCGTGCAAACTCCGCGGCGAGCCGGGGATCCGCGACTGCGGGAGTGAAGCTGCCTGCGATCAAGGAGGAGGCACGCGGCCGCTTGACCTTCTGCGCCTGGGTCGAAGCGGCCATGGCGGGCGCGAGCACGAGCGCAAGCCCGGCAAGTGCCGTGCCTCCGATCGCTCCGATCCCAGCCAGCGTCTTCATCCCTGACTCCTCATACTCCACTCTCTAATGCCTGTTCCGCCTTCGAGCCACCCGAGCGGACACATCGGGTTCGAATCCCACAGCTATGTTGCATGATATCCACAGACTAGCTTTCGGGCTGATGACCAACTTAGGGTCCAGACCTGGCCTTAAGCCGCGCAAACCATCCCGGCAGAGACTGCTTGCCGGAACCCCCTCACTATCTATAACGGCACTCGACCCGTCAGTGTTCGAGGATTACCAATGCGCCGCGCCCTCTCTCTTGCCCTGGCAACCGCCTGTGCCTTTACCGTCTCGGGCTGCGCCGTAGGCAGGTTCATCCAGGAAGATGTCAACAAGACGCTCGGCGCCGGGTCCGCGAGCCGCGCCGAGGGCGCCGACCTTGCCGC
>JALYGI010000078.1 GCA_030777185.1 Pseudomonadota bacterium | reverse complement strand
GCGCCCGTGCCACCGCCAGGAAACAGCACATGATCACCACCAATCCGTCGCGGGACGAGCGGGCGACCCGGCCGTGCACCGGCGCCCCGGCCGCTTATCTTAGCATCAAGCGAAGTTTGCCGGCAGTCGGCGTCATTGCTTTAGCGGTCTCCGTTCTGCCCTCTGTAGCCGCAGCGCAGACCCATCACTCCTCCGGAACGGAGCAAAGGGTGAGGCCGGCTTCCACAGGATCGACACTCAGTCTCAAGGAGGCTGCTGCGCTGGCGCGTGGTGATCAGCCCACGCTGTCGGCATTCGAGCGCGAGGCCGTGGCTTCCGAGGAGGCTGCGGTCGCAGCGGGCACGTTGCCAGATCCACAGCTGACGGTGGGCGTCACCGATTTTCCCGTCACGGGAAACAATGCCTTCAGCCCGACGGCAGACAATTTCACAATGTACACGATCGGCGTCATGCGCGAGCAGGTTCGCCGCTCAAGACGCCAAGCCGAGGCGGCCAGGCTGACGGCAGAGGCGGTGGTCAGCCGTGCCGAAGCGACGGCTCAGGAGCGGCGCATCCAGCGGGATGTCATGGTGGCCTGGATCAATGCGGTGGAAGCCCAGGCCAAGCAGCGGCTGCTGAAGCGTCTGATCGCCGACCTCGAGGCCGGGCGGCAGATCATGGAAGCGGGCATTCCCACCGGGGCTTCCACGCCGTCGCTTGCGCTTCAGGCGCAGGCGGAGGTCGCCCTTGCAAAAGCGCAGCAGGAAGATGCGCGGGGCAGGGAGGCCCGCGCGCGCGCCGAGATGGCGCGTTGGATAGGCGCCGCTGCGCAGCGGCCGCTCCCCGACACAGTTCCTGCGCTCGAGGCGCCGAAGAGAAGCCAGTCGGCCTTGGCTCAGCATCCACACGTGCAGGTCGCTGAGGCGCAGGAACAGGCTGCACGAAGGGCAGTGGACGTGGCGCGCGCCGATCGGCGGCGGAACATCACCTGGTCGGCGATGTACGGTTACCGTCCCGAATTTGGGGATCTGGTGACAGCAACGGTCAGCATCCCACTCCAGATCAACAAGAACCGGCTGCAGAACCGCCGCATATCCGAAGCAGCCGCTCGTGCCGATGCAGCGGCGCTGAGGGCGCAGGATGCGCAGCGGGAGCTAGGCGGATCCTACGGGACGGCGCTCGCCGACTATAAGAGCGCTGAAGCACAGCTCTCAATTCTAAACACGCAAGCGATCCCGTCGCTCGAAGCATCCTTTGAAGCGGCGGAGGCCCGTTACGGCGCCGGCCAGGGCAGCTTGGACATGCCGCTCGTGATCGTGCGGCGCTACGTCGAGACCACCATCCAGTCGATTGAGCAGCAGGGGCGCCGCGCTCGCGCCGCAGCTGAACTCATCTACCTCACTCAGGATGTCGCACGATGACCGTCAAGGAAAAGCTGCTCGTTGTTCGAACGGGGCTTGGAGCCCCGAGGAACAAGAAGATCCTGGCTGGCGGCGTTGCGCTTGCCTTGGCTACTGCCGGCCTAGGCTATGCAATTTTATCCGGAGATGACACGGCAGGAACGGGTGACGCGAAAGGGGAACTCATAAACGGGGTCGTTCAAGACGGTTCCGGCAAGACCGTTCTCTACTGGTTCGATCCGATGCTGCCGATGGAGCGCTACAATGCTCCAGGCAAGTCGTCGATGAACATGGATCTCCAGCCGAAATATGCTGAGGAGGGCGGAGGCTCGGGCATCCGGATTTCGCCGCAGGTTCAGCAGAATCTTGGCGTGCGCACCACCCGAGTATCGTTTGACAACCTCGCAGCTGCGATCGCCGTCGTCGGCCGGGTGGAGACGGACGAGCGAAGGATCGTCGAAGTCCAGACGCTCACGCCCGGCTTCGTCGAACAGCTTGCCGTAAGAGCGGTCGGGGAACAGGTTGGCAGGGGATCTCGGGTTGCGAGCGTCTACTCGCCGGAGCTGCTCGGAGCGCAGCATGAATATGTGGCGCTCCTCAAGATCCGGCGTTCTATAATCTCGCCTGGCCTCCGTAGTGCGGCGCGCCAGCGGTTACAGCTGTTAGGCCTGCCGGAGGCGGCTATCCGCAATCTCGATCGAGGAGGGCGCCCCCAGCGCACCTACGGTGTGTTTGCTCCCCGATCCGGGATTGTGACGGCCATTGGTGCACGTCCGGGGGCCCGCGTTGAGCCAGGCCAATCGATTCTTACCTTGGCAGATCTGTCCCAGGTGTGGGTGGTCGCCGAGGTGCCGGAAGTTTCGCTTGGCCAGATACGTGTTGGGCAACCAGTGGAGATCACATTCCCAGCATATGGCGGCGAAACCCGTCAGGGACGGATAGACTACATCTTCCCCACGCTGGACCCCGAGGCCCGTACCGCACGTGTGCGGGTGACGCTCGCCAACCCCGGCGGGCGCCTCAAGATCGGAATGTTCGCCAATCTGAACATCGGGGGTGCGGCCACGGGCGGGCTGGTGGTTCCGTCCGAGGCCGTCATTTCGACCGGCCGGCGGAATGTTGTCATCGTTCAACGGAACGGCGGGTTCATTCCTGTCGAGGTTGAGCTGGGGCGGACAGTCGGAGACAAGACCGAGGTCCGGAGAGGTCTGAACCTCAACGACGTGGTTGTCGTGTCGGGGCAATTCCTCATCGACTCCGAGGCCTCACTGTCCGGCGTTATCGAGCGCCTGTCACGCGGGCAGCAACCAGCCGCGCAGCAACAGAGGCAGGAGGATCTGCTCCAGGGACGAGGCATCGTGAAGTCGCTGGATGCCGCCGGCGGGCGCATCACGCTGTCTCACGAGCCGCTGCCGACGATCAACTGGCCTGCGATGACGATGGCGTTTCCCGTCAAGGATCCGTCCCTCCTTCGTGGCCGGAGAGCGGGTGAGCGGGTGACCTTCGCCTTTCAGCGTCCGCAGCAAGGCGAGACGCCGGTCATCGAGCGCATCGCTCCGGAGGCGCCGCAATGATCGAGCGTATCATCCGATGGTCGGCCGCAAACCGGCTCATCATACTCTTGGCCGCCGCCTTCATAACTGCCGCCGGTCTGTACGCCGTCAGCCGGACGCCCCTCGATGCCATCCCGGACCTGTCGGACGTGCAGGTGATCATCCGCACCCCTTACGCGGGACAGGCGCCTCAAATCGTGGAGGCGCAGGTCACCTATCCGATCGCCACAACGATGCTGTCGGCACCCAAGGTGAAGGCCGTCCGCGCCTTCTCCATGTTCGGCGACTCGTTCGTGACGATCATCTTTGAGGATGGCACGGACCTCTACTGGGCCCGATCGAGGGTGCTCGAATATCTGAACCAAGCCGCCGGTCGCCTCCCGCCGGGGGTCACGCCGGCGCTCGGTCCAGACGCGACCGGCGTCGGCTGGGCTTATCAATATGCGCTCGTCGACAGGACTGGCGGCAATGATCTGGGGCAGCTGCGTGCGCTCCAGGACTGGTTCCTTAGATACCAGCTCAAAGAGGTGGCAGGCGTCGCGGAGGTCGCCAGCGTCGGAGGCATGGTGCGCGCCTTCCAGGTCGAGGTCGATCCTGAGAAGCTTCAAATCTACCGCGTATCGGTCAGCGATGTCACGGAGGCGCTTCAGACCGCCAACAACGAAACCGGTGGATCGGTCATCGAGCAGGCAGAAGCCGAGTACATGATCCGCGTCGGCGGGTATCTCGAAACGCTGGATGACTTCCGCAACATACCGCTGAAGGTGAGTGAGACCGGTGTGCCTGTGACCATCGGGGATGTAGCCCGCGTTCAAATTGTTCCTGACTTCCGTCGAGGTATCGCCGAGCTCAACGGCCAGGGCGAGGTAGCGGGCGGCGTCATTGTGGTCCGCGCCGGCGCCGATACCGGGTCGGTGATCGAAGCCGTCAAGGAAAAGCTCGAGAAGTTGAAGACGGCTCTCCCAAAGGGGGTTGAGGTCGTCACGGTCTACGATCGCTCATCGCTCATCGAGCGAGCCATCGAGAACCTCAGTCATAAGCTGGTGGAAGAATTCATCGTTGTCGCGATCGTCTGCGTCGCCTTCCTTTTGCACTTACGCTCTGCGCTGGTGGCTATCCTGACGTTGCCACTGGGCATCCTCGCGGCGTTCACGGTGATGTACTATCAAGGGGTCAACGCGAACATCCTTTCGCTTGGCGGCATCGCGCTTGCGATCGGCGCCATGGTCGATGCGGCCGTGGTGATGATCGAGAATGCTCACAAAAAGCTCGAGCGTGCCGAGCATGAGCATGGTGGGATGACCGAGGAGCTGCGCAAGCGAACGCTCGTAGATGCAGCCGTTGAGGTTGGTCCGGCGCTGTTCTTCTCGCTGCTGATAATCACTTTGTCGTTCCTGCCCGTGTTCTCGCTGGAAGCGCAGGAGGGCAAGCTCTTCTCGCCTTTGGCACTCACCAAGACCTACTCGATGGCAGCGGCAGCGGCCCTGTCGGTTACCTTGATCCCCGTCCTCATGATCATGTTCATCAAGGGGAAGATCAGGCCGGAAGAGAAGAACCCGATCAACCGATGGCTGATCGCGGCGTATCGGCCGGCGCTCCTATGGGTGATGCGCTGGCCGAAGCTTGTCCTTGGTCTCGCGCTCGCCGCGCTTCTAGTCACAGCATGGCCGCTGTCTCGCCTTGGCGGCGAGTTCATGCCTGCGTTGAACGAGGGCGATCTGCTCTACATGCCGACGGCGCTCCCAGGCCTTTCGGCCTCCAAAGCTTCGGAGCTGCTCCAGATCACGAACCGCATGATCAAGACAGTTCCGGAGGTGGAGACGGTGTTCGGCAAGGCTGGTCGAGCCGAGACAGCAACGGACCCGGCGCCGATCGAGATGTTCGAGACGGTCATTCAGCTGAAGCCGCAGAGTGAATGGCGGCCAGGCATGACGATGGAAAAGATCATCGCCGAGCTCGATGCGCGCGTGAAAGTGCCGGGCCTTTCCAACGTGTTCGTGCCGCCGATCCGCAACCGCATCGACATGCTCGCGACCGGCATCAAGAGCCCGGTCGGTGTAAAGGTCAGCGGCGCTGATCTGGCCACCCTTGATCGATTGGGCGCTCAGATCGCGCAGGTAGTGAAGACCGTGCCCGGGACGTCCTCTGCCATCTCGGATCGGATCCTTGGCGGCCGTTACATCGACATCAAGGTCGATCGCCTGGCTGCCGCCCGCTACCAGCTGTCGATCGAAGACGTCCAGAACACCGCCGCCGGCGCGGTCGGCGGCATGCCCGTAGACGAGAAGATTGAGGGTCTCGCCCGCTTTCCAATCAACGTCCGCTTTCCCCGAGAAATGAGGGGCAGCGTCGAGGCTCTTCGCAACCTTCCCATCGTCGCTCCGACAGGTGGCATCGTGCCGCTCAGCGCGGTCGCAAGCGTCGAAATCGCCGACGGGCCGGTGATGGTGAAGAGCGAGAATGCGAGACCTTCAGCCTGGGTCTACATCGACGTGCGCGACCGCGACATCGTCGGCTTCGTCAACGAGGCGAGGCAGAAGGTAGCCCGCGAACTCCGAATTCCGCCCGGCTACTCCATCACCTGGTCTGGCCAGTTCGAATATGCCGAGCGGGCCTCGAAGAGGCTGGCGGTCATCGTCCCGCTCACGATCGGGGTCATCTTCCTGCTCTTGTATCTTGCTTTCAAGCGGGTGCGCGAGCCGCTGATCGTCCTCCTGGCGCTTCCGTTCGCGTTGGTCGGCGGCGTGTGGCTGATCTACCTCATGGGTCACGCCATCTCGGTTGCGACTGCAGTCGGCTTCATTGCCTTGGCCGGGCTTGCTGCCGAGTTCGGGGTCATAATGCTGGTCTATCTCGACAAGGCGATCGAGGAGCGCATCGCAGCCGGCAGGTTCTCGAAGACGGAAGACCTTGAGGATGCGCTGATGGAGGGCGCGGTGCTGCGGGTGCGGCCGAAGGCAATGACGGCGGCCGTCATTCTTGCAGGCCTGTTCCCGCTGCTCATCGGCGAAGGCACCGGCTCCGAGATCATGCAGCGATTGGCCGCTCCGATGGTGGGCGGGATGATCACGGCGCCGCTCCTGTCTCTGTTCGTGCTCCCGGCCATCTACAAGCTGCTCGGCGTGAAGCAATTCATGCGCGAGGCCGTGGATCCCAGGGAGCCTGATGTCGCGTCAGCCGCGAAGCCGCAGATGGCGTAGCCCCACGCTTTCGAGCTGGATCAACCAAAGAGAAGAGGAACTTCAAGATGATGATGGAAGGTCACGGAATGATGATGATGGGTATGGGATTGGTCTGGCTCCTCACGATAGTGGCCCTGATCCTCGGGATCGCGGGGCTCATCAAATACCTCCGATCCGGCCGCCACTGATCGTTCGATACGCGCGCGACGGACAAACTTTCGGTCTCACCCGAAGTTGGAGCACGGCCTGAGAAAGGCGGCGGTTTCGTCCCGCCGCTCAGCCGCCCCGCGCGACGACTTCGCCCTCCAAAGTCATCGTCGAGGGATGATGCTTGTCGAGATAGCGCTTGATGATCTTGAGGTTCCTGCTGTTCGATCGGAAGACGAAGTCGAACAGGTCGCCCACCAGAGGGATTGCGCCCAGCGCCGTGTCGATCCCGACATTTGCGGCCATCCGCGTCAGCTGGAATTTCGACATTCCGAGGTTGCGCGCTTCCCAAACCAGCCAGGCGCCCATCGAAGCGGTTATCACGTCGCCGAGCACCGGCACCAGACCGAGGATGGAATCGAGCCCGACCGGCCGATTGATGCCAGGCACCACGAACATCCGCTCGAGCATGCCCTCGACCGCCTCGAGCCGCCGGCGAACTGAGGCCGGATCGCGCCCGATCGGCAGCTGGTCGGCAATCTTGCTGAACTGTTCCTGCGGCGTCGGCATTCTTGGTCTTCCTTGGTAAGCTAGGGATTCAGCGCCGCGCCGCAAGCAGACTGCCGACGAAGTGGCGAGCAAAGGGGTTGGCCTGAAAACCGGTTAGGCGCGGGGAGACGAGCGACCAGCGAACGGGCGCCGTCAGCGGAATGAACGGCGTAAGCTCCACGAGCAGGCGGTCGGCTTCGGCCAGCCGCGCCTGGCGCTCGGCACCAGTCTGGGCGCTGCGGGCGCCGTCGAGCATCCGGTCCGCCTCCGGGCTGCACACGGTGCTTCCATCACAGGAGAAACGGCGAAGATACCAGGTCGCGAGGTTTGCGGCGGCAACGGCATCGACGAGGCGCAGATCGGCGTCGGCCGTGAGTGGGACAGCTTCGGCCCTGACGCCGATTAGCCGCCAGTCCCGCCGTAGATGGGCAAAGACGAGCTTGTACCCGGGTGCGTCGGGCACGGCGACCCGAAGCCTCACCGGCGCCTCGCGCGCCATTCCACTGATGATGCCCGCCGCCACCTCGCGTCGCATTGGCAGCGGGTCCGCGGACCAGGCGGGGAGGGAGGGATCGGGAAGCTCCTCGATGCCGCTCGGCAAGACCGACTCCCGCGGCAGGAGATCGGGGACGCCGAGCGCCGCCACGAGAGCGGGGCGATCGACTGCCATGCTGAGCGCGCGTCGCACCTCGGCATCCGCGGCCGGTCCGCTATTCTGGATGAAGGCAAGCCCGAACAGGCCCGCCGCGGGATCGAAGCGCAGTGCACCTCCGGGAAGCTCCGCTGCGCGCACGATCGGCAGCTCTCCGGCGGTTCCCCCGGTCACCAGGTCCGCCATCCGGTTCCTGAACCGCGCGACGGCCATCGCGGCCGGCTCTCCCCTAAGAATGATGATCTGCTCGGGACTGGTCTCAATCTCCTCATCCTCCTCTTCCGGCAGGCTGAGGAGGATGGATCCGTCGGCCTGCTTTTCCGGGCGATAGGGCCCAGTTCCCTGGCCCCGACGGATGATCGCCATCTCGGGCTGGGCGAGGAGTTGAAGGAGATTCGGGCGTGGCGCCCGTAATGCGATCTCGAGCACACTCTCGGTCATCGCCTCAACGTCGGCCACTGCACCGAGCAGCGGCTTCAGGGGATTCTTGCTCGATCGGCTGAGCGTCGCCCGAAGCCGCGCCTCCACCTGCTCGGCGGTAACGGGCTCGCCATTCGCCCACTTCGTCCGGGCCAGGCGGAATGTGTAGCGGAGCCCATCGTCCGAGACGATCCAGCTTTGGGCGAGCGCAGGCTCGATTTGTCCGGCGCCATCGAAGCGGACCAGGCCCTGCGCGACGGCTTCCGCGAGGAGGGCGGATGGCGGATCGAGCGGCACCAGATTGGGATTGGCAAGCTGGGGAGGGTCGCCGACCGCACTCACCACGATGGGGCCACTCGCGCTCTGGCGGCAGCCGCACAAAGCGAGGCTCGCCAGGACCGCGGCCAGAAGCTGTTTTCGAATCCTCATCCGTTCGTCCGATACCGCAGCCGGGGCGGCCGTCGCACCCCTTCTGTTTACCGGTCCTTCATCAATCTGGCTGTAGCTAAACGAACTTGGATGAGGATCCCGTCCGCAATGAAATCCGACCACGAACAGCCAGAGCATTTCAAGCAGCGCCGGTCGGACCGCATGCAGGTGGATTCGACCGCCAGTCTGCGTCACCCGCATTATTACAGCGTCGAGGTGACGATCTGCGACGTCTCGCAATGCGGTTTCATGGCCGAATGCTCCGAGCCGCTGCAGATCGGTAGCTATGTTTCCTTGGATGTTCCGGGAATCGGTGCGGTCAACGCGCAGGTGCGTTGGCAGATCGGCCGCCGGATGGGCGGCATGTTCGTTGATCCGATCAGCCTCAATCGTTGCGAATGGACCGCGGTCGAAACGGAAGCGCCGCTCGAACCGGCTTGAGAAGCTTTCGACCGGCCTTGGTCGCGTAACACTCGCACCGCTTGCACCCCATTCACCTGCACACCAGCCCCGTCTGGATGGTGACGGTCTTGGTCTAGCGCAGCCGTTCGATAGCCTGCGCGAGCGCCACGTAGAGCTTACCCATGTCGGACGAGAGGATCGTCACGCCGAGCGCCGAGCTGTCGCGATCTGCCAAGATCCGCCGCAGCATCGATTCGAAATCGTGAATGTAACGGTTCACCTGCTCGCGGAATTCGGGCTCGTTCTCGTAATGCTGGACGATCTCGCGCGCTTCGGAATTGTCGAGGAGCCGGACCGCTCGGCGCGTGAAGACGCCGCGATCCCCCTTGAGATAGGCCGCCCAGGCGCTGTCGGTGACCTCGTTCGACAGGATCTTGGTGACATCGATTGCAGTCGAGTTGAGCGACTCGATGAGCAGTGCCACGCGCCGCGAGAAATTCTCGCTTTCCTT
>JALYGI010000077.1 GCA_030777185.1 Pseudomonadota bacterium | reverse complement strand
GGGCAGCGGCGGTGGCGCTGGCGGTGGCGGGGCAAGCGGGGGTGGCGGCGGTGGCGGCGTGGGCGCCGGCGGCGAAGCGGTCGGCGGTGGCGGGGTACCGCCTCCTCCGCCTCCACCGCCCCCACATGCGCTGAGCGCTAAGACGAGCGCAGCTACACTGACGGTGCGAAGAAGCAGATTTGCCACCACCATACGCCCCCTGTTTTGTGCAATGGCTGCGGGATATTCGACGATAACTTAACGCATGAAGACACATCTTCTGACTAAATTTTAGGGAAGATACGCATTTTGGTTGCGGCGAAGTGCCTTCAACGTCCCCCTTGGGTCGTAAGCGGACATTTCGGCCCTATTCGTCCTCGCCGCCGTGATGCAGACCAATTGCCTGGTCGATGCTGCGCAGGATCTGTTCGGAGTTTTCGTCCGTCCACTCCGGCGCCTCCTGCTCCGTGAGCGCGGCGCCGTCCGCCGCTTTCGAGCTGGCCTGCTGATCGCACATGTCCAGGAACTGGCTCCAGGAGATGACCGATCCGGCACGGATGACGCTGGGGCAGTTCTTCCCCGACCAGTCCGCGTGCTGAACCATGCAGCCGGGGAATTTGAGGCCGAGCGCTTTCACGCAATGAGCCACTAGCGCCGCGGCGTTCTTGTAACCGGTCGAGACGTCCATGTCCGAGTTCATGCAGATTTCGATGCCGATGCTCTTCGAGTTGCCCTCGCGGTTGGAATGCCAGCCGACCTCATTCATTGGCAGGTGCTGGTAAATCTCCTTGTCGTCTGCGGTGAAGTGCCAGGACACTTTCCGCCGAACCGCATCATCGCCGCGAACGTAGCGATTGTGGGCCGCGGCGCCGGCGCCCTTGCTCGTGTTATCGGTATTGTGAATGGTGATGAACGTGGGCTTCAAACTGGTCCCGGGACGGGTTGGAAGCGTCGTCGGAATAAAGTCCTGGATAATCTTGAGGGTCATCGCCTCGCCTTTCCCTGTTGCGGACAGAGCGTTCGAACGAAAGGTAGCAGCGCAGCCGTTCCTTGCGAACCGTTTGAGCGTCGCAGCAAGCAGACCTTCCGGCTTCGTTGACCTTCAGGGATAAAGCTGCTGGGCGCTTGCCGCTGATCGCCACGCTGCCGATCAGCGGCGCGTTGTTGCATTCCCCGGCCCTGACCAATTCAACGCGGTCGAGATCTCGGTGCGCGTTTCACGGTTTTTTCGTACTTTTCCGAAGGTCGGCAGCCGAATAAGCGTCTCCGCTGCGCTTCTGCGGGCTTGCATCTCCCTCGACACTGGTCGTTGCACCTGCCAATCTCGACTCAGCATTCGTAGGGGATAGACATGCGGGCCATTGCCCTTTCATTGCTGTTGGCGAGCGGAATGGCGAGCCCGACCTGGGCACAGACGCCCCGTCCCGAGGACATCGTCAAGGCCGAGCCCGTCTCGCTCGCACCCGCTCGCGATGGCAAGCCCGACATTACCCGCTTCCTTCTCGTGCGCAGCCCGCGCGGCGCCGTTCTGTCGTCGGACGGCAGCCAGGTCGCATGGATCAGCGACGTCACCGGCTCGCCCCAGGTCTGGACGATGCCGGTAGCCGGCGGCTTCCCCGACCAGCTGACCTACGGCTCGGGCGTCGATTGGCTCGAGCCCGGACCGGCCGGTCAATGGCTCTATGGGGCCGACACCGACGGCGACGAACGGGTGGGCATGCACCTCCTCTCGACCGATGGAACCAGCGAGCGCACGATCGTTGAGAAATCGCCCGCCTTTCGTACCTTCGGGACCTGGAGCCGGGACCGCCGCCGCTTCGCCTACTCCTCGACCGAGCGGAACGGCACCGACTTCGACATCTATGTGAACGATGTCGAGACCGGCCGGAGCCGGCGTGTCTACGAGGGGCGCGGCGGGTTCTACGCCGCTGCGTGGCAGCCCGGCGGCGATCTCATCGCGGTCAGCGAGACGCGCGGCGGCGGCAACAATCTGCACCTGCTGAACGCTGCCACCGGCGCACTGACGACCGTGTTCCGGCCCAAGGCGATCGCCGAATACAGCTCGATCGAATGGACGCCCGACGGCCGCGGCTTCTATCTTTCGACGAACGAAGCGTCCGATCATCACGAGATCGCGTTCTACGATGTCGCCAGTAAGCGGCTGCGCACGGTCGTCAGGCCCGGCTTCGATATTGGCCAGGTCGCGCTCAGTCCCGACGGCCGCTATCTCGTATGGACCACGATCGAGACCGGCTTCAGCCGTCTCCACGCCCGCGACCTGAGCAGCGGGCGCGACATGCCGGTGCCGGATCTGCCCGCGGGCACGCTGTCGGTCCGCTTCGCTGCCGAGCGCCCGGTGCTGATGATCGCCGCCAACAGCCCGACCACGGCGGGTCAGGTGCTGGCCTGGGACCTGGCCGGCGGCGGCAACCGCATGCTGGTGCCCACCGACACGCCGGGCCTCGATCTGTCGCGCATGGTCGTGCCCGAGCCGGTCCGCTTCGCCGCGCGCGACGGTGCGCCGCTCACCGGCCTCCTTTATTTACCGCCGGCTGCGCCCGACGGCCGCAAGCCGCCGGTATTCATGCGCATCCACGGCGGGCCGAGCGCCTATGCGACGCCGGGCTTCGCGCCGGACATCCAATATTATGTCGCCCGCGGCATCGCCGTGCTCGACTTCAACTATCGGGGCTCGACCGGCCAGGGCAAGGCGTTCGAGGCTCTCAACGACCGCGAGAAGAAGGTCGACGAGGTCGGCGACCTCGCCGATGCCGTGAAGTGGCTGCGCGCGTCGGGCCGGGTCGACGGAAGCCGGATCGCGGTCGGCGGCGGCTCCTACGGCGGCTATCTCACCAACCAGGCGCTCGGCACCTATCCCGACATGTTCGTGGCCGGCGTGTCGATCGTCGGTGTTTCCGATTGGGTGGCCGCGCTTGAAGGCGCGAGCCCGGCGCTGAAGGCGGCCGACAAGCTCGAATTCGGCGACATTGCCGATCCCAAGGTCCGCGCCTTCTTCGCCAAGCTGTCGCCGATCAACAATGTCGCCAAGATCAAGACGCCGATGCTGGTCATGCACGGCGCCAACGACCCGCGTGATCCGGTGGCCGAGAGCGACCGTCTTGTCGAGGGCATCCGCGCAAATGGCGGCAGCGTCACCTATCTGCGCTTTCCGGACGAGGGCCACGGCATCGCCCGCCTCGCCAACCGCGTCCACGGTTATCGTCGCATCGCCGCCTTTCTGGAAGAACGCTTCGGCTTGAGCCGCTAACCGCCGGACTGCTGATTTGAGACAAGCCGCTACGATGTGGCGCGCTAGACAGAGGACACGCCTTTTATGCCGCCGGACTGTGCGGGTGCCGGCACGATGGGGCGACACCTTCCCGCTCAACGGCCGGTGCGTTGCCCGTTGAGCACGCGTGCTCCGCGGTGGACGGTGAGGCGGTTCACCTCACCATTTTCCGGGTGGAAGACAACGCGCATATTGCCTCGGGCGATGCGGAACTCAGTCGTTGATACCGGGCGCAGCGGCATCGGAGGCTGCCCGGCCGGCGTCATCGTGAGCCAGCCATTCTCTCCGGGGC
>JALYGI010000076.1 GCA_030777185.1 Pseudomonadota bacterium | reverse complement strand
CCGCGCTCGCGCCCGAGATCGGCTACGACAATGCCGCCAAGATCGCCAAGCATGCACACGAACGGGGGCTGACGCTGAAGGAATCGGGGCTGGAGCTCGGGCTGGTCGACGAAGCCACGTTCGATCGCGTGGTTCGCCCCGAGGCGATGCTGGGGCGCTGATCCGCGTCAGCCTTTCGTCGTTCAATACACGCAGATCGAGAAGTCGGAGCCGAGCCAGCAGGCGCGATCCCGCCTCGAGCGGCGCGCCTCGCCCCAGCGCGAATTCACGCCTTCACGGGTGAGGCCACGCACCTCCGCAACGCCGGGCGAGACCATCCAGGCGCTGATGCTGGTGATGCCGTTCCCGAATGCGCGGCGTCCGCCGGGCACGATCGTGAAGGAGCCCCTTTTCTCCGGGCTGAAGCGGCAGGGCCCGCGATAATCGGGTGCACCGGCTGCCTTGACCAAGCATCGCGCCTCGCGCGGCCTGGCCTCGGCCGCGCCGTCGGGGATGATAAGCAGCGCCAGCGTGGCAAGCATCAAGCCTTTTATGCCCCATAAGGCTAGCATGGCCAGTGGCTCCCGACTCCTCTTAGCGGAAGCGATAGTTCATCCGGATGCCGAAATTGTCGAGACCCGGATTCTGGCGACCGAAAAGCTGGGCGTGGCTGAGGTGGATCCAGCTCGCTTCCAGCGAGACACGGTCGCTCAGCCGATAGCCGATGCCAAGCTCGGGCGCGAACAGGATGCGCGATCCGAAGTCGATGCGCCGGTTGCCGGCAACGACGCGGCTCGGACGATCGTGAATGGCGATTCCGACGCCCGGCCGAAAATAGAGGGTCCCTCCGATCTTCCAGCTCACACCGGCTGCGGCAAAATTGGTGTCGCCCGCGCTGTTCACCGAAACAAAGGCGTGGGGCGCCGGCGCGCCGATGGCCCGCAAAGCTCCGATGCGCTCCCCGCGCCAGCCGATCTGGAAATCTACGCCCCGCTCGAAGCCGCCCTTCGTCAGCGCGGTGTCGACATCGTGAATATGGACGCCACCGAACAGCTCCGCTGCCTCCCCTGCCCCAGCCGCGCCGGCGAGGCCAAGCACAACAAGCAGTCTGATCACAAGGGCCTGCCTCTTCATCAACGCACTCCGGCACCTATATCTGATCAACCCCAACAAGCAGCGAAGTCGCGCAGTTCCGTTCGGAACCGAAACGGCTTTTGCTGGTTGGCTTCTTCCGCACCCGCCGAACGCCGGCGAATTTCGAGAAAACATGATGGCCTTCGACCTTGCAGCCGCCGAAACTGGCGCCGGCGACCACCTCGTTGACGCAGGCGAGAGCGCCCGCTGGGGCGTCGATTCCGAATATGGCCGGCTCAGCGACGTGATGCTCTCCGTGCCGCGGCACCTGGAGATCGTGCCATGCAACGCTGTGTCCATCGAGAATCACCGTAACGGGATCACCTGCAGCCCGGATCTTGCGACCAGGCAGCATGTCAGGCTGGTGCAGACGCTCGAGGCGGAGGGCGTGCGCTGCCATTTCGTACCGCCCTCGCCCGATCTGCCCGACCTTTCCTTCACGCGCGACACGACGTTGATGACGCCCTGGGGGCTGGTCGGGCTGCGGCCGGCGGTCCGCCACCGCCTGCCCGAAGTGGCGCATGTCCGTCGGGCGGCTCAGGCCTGGGGGGTGCCGATGCTCGGCACGATCGGAGAAGGCAGCATCGAAGGCGGCGATGTCTGCCTGCTTCGGCCGGGATTGGTCGTTATCGGCTATTCGGGTGACCGCACCGACAGGGTTGGAGCCGAAGCTTTGGCAAGGATCTTCGAGCAGCGGGGCTGGAGAGTGATCCTCACCGGCTTCGATCGCCGCTTCCTCCACCTCGACACGCAGTTCACCATGCTCGACCGGGGTCGCGCCGTCGCCCGCGCGGAGGGGCTCGATGCCGACTTCCTCCTGGAGCTGCAGTCGCTCGGGGTCAGCATCGTCCCCTCGCGATTTGACGAGGTCCAGAAGCTCGGCTCCAACCTGCTCAGCCTCGGCGGGGGGCGACTAGTTTCGCCGGCGGACAACGAGCGGGTGAATGCGGAGCTGGAGCAGCTCGGTTACCGGGTGATCCGGGTCGAGATCGACCAGTTCACGCGCTGTGGCGGCGGGATGCATTGCCTCACCATGCCGCTGGCGCGTCTGCCGGGCTGACCGGCCGGTCGGCGAATTTACTAATTCAAATCAGGATCGCGGCGCCCGCCGGAACAAGCGCCTCGGCACGCCTGTTTCCCCTTATATTCCACAATCAGGAGGTAAGGGATGCGCAAGATGGTTTTCGCAGCGGCCGCTACAGGCATGCTGCTCGCCGGCTGTTCGACGATGATGGGCGACGACGGCTCGGCCGGTACCAGGGGCTCGATGGCGGCAGGCATGCCTGGCGACATGACTCCCGAGAACCGCACTGCTTATGTCGAAATGGCGGCGTCCAGCGACATGTATGAGATCCAGTCCTCGCAAATGGCTTCGTCGCGCGCTCAAAACCCCGCGATGCGCAGCTTCGCCCAGATGATGATCACCGATCACACGAACACGTCGCAGCAGCTGATGGCAGCGGCAAGCGCGGCGGGCCTGCCGCCGATGACGCCGCGGCTCCTGCCGATGCATGCCGAGATGCTGGCACGGCTCCAGTCACGTTCGGGCGCCGACTTCGATCGGGAATATGGCCGCCAACAGCTGATGGCGCACCAGCAGGCCGTGGCGCTCCACAGCAATTATGCCGCGCGCGGCGACACTCCCGCGCTACGCGTCGTCGCGGGCGCTGCGGTTCCGATCGTCACCCGGCACCTCGACATGGTCCGGCAGTGGCCGCGTTAGATGGCAGGCGGACCTGAAGACATGGCACCGGGGGACGAAGCCGCCCCCGGGACGCCGGGCACCGGCGAGAATCTCTGCCGCCATTGCAACGGCACGGGCGAGCATGACGGCAAACCCTGCCCGGTCTGCGACGGCACCGGCAAGGTGATCGAGGGCATCGGCGGCGCCTGACGCCGGTAGTCAGCGGCATTATCGGCCGAGCATCTCCTGGAGCTTCAGCACCGTGCGCCAATTGCGGGCGGTGGTGGGGGAGCCGACGAGCCGGTCGATCAAAACGGGCGTGAGCTTCGACCTGCCCGCGCCGCCGGCATGGTGGATCCACAGCGCGCCGCCGGCGATCGCCACACGCTCCCCGTCCCGCGCCCGTTCCTGAAGGGCGGCGGCCGCTTCGGGGCCGGGCGGCTGCTTCGAGAGCAAAAGCATCAGCCGGTTGGGCTCGGCCTCGCCCGGCTCGGGGAAGGGATTGGCCGCGACAAGAGCGGGCCATTCGACCGCCGCCCGGACAATCGCCGGGATGTCGAGGCCGAAACGGCGCCGGATTCCGGTCTCGAGAGCCATCTCCAGTTTGGCGCGCTCGTCGGCCGCTTGGAAGAGGAGGTTTCCGCTCTGGATATAGGTTTCGGCGCGCTTCCAGCCGAGCTCGTCCGCCAGCGCGCGCAGCTCCGTCATCGCTATCTTGTTCCCCCCGCCGACATTGATGCCGCGCAGGAGCGCCACGTAGACCGGCATGGGTCTCTCCTCACCCCGTCACTCCCTCAACCTCTCTTGACGGATAGCGGGGCCGCACGCCAGTAGCGGCCATGGCGACGGTCAATCCCCTCAAGCGGCGCGGACTTCTCTTCGTCCTGTCCAGCCCCAGCGGCGCCGGAAAATCCACAATCGCGAAGATGATCCTGGAGGCCGATGACGGGATCGGCCTTTCGGTCTCCGCCACCACGCGGCCGATCCGGCCCGGCGAAGTGGACGGGGAGGACTATCATTTCGTCTCGAACGAGGAGTTCGAGCAGATGGTGCGCGACGGGCGCTTCCTCGAATGGGCGCATGTCTTCGGCCACCGCTACGGTACGCTGAAGAGCGAGGTCATCAAGCAGATCGAGAGCGGGCGCGACGTGCTGCTCGACATCGACTGGCAGGGCACGCAGCAGCTGAAGCAGGTCGATCCCGACATTGTCCGGGTGTTCATCCTGCCGCCGTCGATGGAGGAGCTGGAGCGGCGCCTGCGCACCCGCAAGACCGACAGCGACCAGGTGATCGCCGGGCGCATGGCGCGGGCAGCGGCCGAAATCAGCCATTGGGCCGAATATGATTATGTGTTCATCAACGACAATGCCGAGCATTGCCGCAAGCTCGTTCACACCGTGCTGAAGGCGGAGCGGCTGAAGGCCACCCGCCGCATCTTCCTCCACGATTTCGTGCGGAGCCTGATCGGCTGAGCCTTTTGCGCCAGGAGCGAATCAGGAGTAGGTTCAGGCCCGGCAATAGGGGGGTGAGAGATGATCGGACGAGCACTTATCGGCGCGGTCGTGGCAGCGGTCGCCATGTTCATACTCGGCTTCATCTTCTTCGCGACGCCGCTTGCCGGCATCGGAACCAAGAGCCTGCCCGACCCGCAGGCGGCCGCCGTGCAAACCGCACTTGCGCAAAACCTGCCCGGGACCGCCACTTACGCGGTCCCTTCGGGCGCCACGGCCGGGCAGACGACGCTTTACGGCCGCGGCCCGATCGCCACCATCCACTATAACAGCTCCGGCTTCGCGATCGGCAATCCTGCCACCATGATCGGCGGCTTCATCCACATGCTCATCGTCACATTCCTGATGGCGGTCGGCCTCTACATCGTATCGCGCTACGTCGCGAGCTTCGCCGAGCGGGTGAAGCTGCTGATCCTGGGGACGCTCGGCGCAACGATCTTCATGCGGCTCGGTGAGCCGATCTGGTTTCACCACGATTGGGGCCATGCGATCTACCTGTTCGTGGCGGATACGGTATCGCTCGGCGTGGCCGGGCTGATCATCCTCAAGCTGCTGCCGCGCACCCACATGGCCACCGCGGCTTCAGCGGGCGCTCCTCCCAGTGTCTAAAGCAGGTTGAGGAAACGGTGGCCGGCTTCGAAATCGCAGCGGCGGGCGTCGAGCGCCTTTTCCGCTTCCGCGTCGGCGCCCCATTGCTCGAGCTGCCACTGCTCGTCGAGCGTTGCCGCGGACCAACCGGTCTCCAGGCCGATCTCGTCCTCGGCCAGTGCCAGCGCGATGACGAGTGAACCGCTAACCGTCACTAAAGGTGACAGGCCGGCCAACTCGAAGGCGCCGCGCGCGGCTGCCGCCCTTGCGAGCTGGCTCACCGTCCGGTCCGGCTGCGGACGGTGCATGATCCCGGTCACCACCTCGAAATCCACATCGTAGCGGCGGCGGGCCCAGGCGAGCAAAGGGTCCCACTTGTCGGACTGGCGCGCGACCAGCCCACGCGGCTGATCGGCACGGTAGCAGAGGAGGTCGCTCTCGCCAAAGACGGCAAGATTGCGCGCGAACGCCTCCGGATCGGGTGCAACGCGGTCGATCGCGGCATTGGCAAGGCCCGTCAGGGGCATCGAGCGCGGGTTGACCGTCTCCCCCTGCTCATTCCATTCAGCGGCGATCGCCTCGCCGAGCCGCTCGCTGGGAGCGACCAGAGGCTGGCGCGCGGGCGTTTTGACCCCGCGCCCATCGAGCAGGATCTCGTAGCCGCCGTTGGCAGGCTGCGACACGGCATTCCTGTAGAAGCGCTTCATTGGCCGGGCGGGGTCTTCCACCGTTGGGAAAGAAACACGGGGCCGCCGAAGCTGATCGCCAGGCCGGCCAGCGCGAGCGGCAGCCC
>JALYGI010000075.1 GCA_030777185.1 Pseudomonadota bacterium | reverse complement strand
TTCGTCGGCCGTCCCGGGCATTTCTTCGCTGGTCCAATAGCCATGCTTGTTGGCGGACGGCGGGTTGATGACGCCGGCATTATGGCCGGAGCCGCCGAGGAGGAAGCTGACGGGCCCGCCGAACAGCCTCGCGCTGTCATAGGTCGCGGCCCAGGCTGAGACGTGGTCGTCCTTCAATGAGATGGCCAGGAGAGGCGTTTGGATCGCTCCGAGATCGAGCGGCACGCCGTCGATGCTCATCCCGCCCGGCTCCTTTAAGAGATTGTCGCGAAGCATCTGCTGGGCATAAGTGAGGAGAAAGGCGCGGGGGAGATGGGATCCGTCCGCAAACCAGTAGAGGATGTCGGAAGGAGGCGCCTCGCGGTCGAGCAGGTAGTGGTTCACGACCGAGGACCAGATGAGGTCGTTAGCGCGAACCGCGCTGAACAGCGCCTGCAGGTCCTGCGCGGCCATGAAGCCCTTGTGGAGGAGGTGCCGCTCCATCGCCCGCAGCTGCTCGGGCTCGGTGAATGTCGACCATTGGCCGAGCGTCGCGAAATCGAACAAGCTGCCGATCGTGGTGGCCGAAGCGACCCGGTCTCCCTCGCCCTTGCCGGCGAGATAAGCCAGCGCCATCGCCAGCAGAGTCCCACCCATGCAGAAGCCGAACATGTCGACGGTCCGCTCACCGGTCGCTCGGCTGATCGCATCGAGCGCGGCGATCGGCCCCAGCCTGATGTAATCTGCGATATCCATGTCGGCGAGCTCCGGGCCGGGATTGACCCAGGAGACGACGAACACGGTGTGACCTTGCTCGACCAGCCAGCGGATGAGGCTAGATTTAGGCTGCAGGTCGAGCAGATAATATTTGTTCACTAGCGGCGGGATGTAGAGCAAAGGCCGGCGGTACACCTCGTCCGTCGTCGGCGTGTACTGAATGAGCTGCATCAGCTCGTTTTGGTAGACGACCGCGCCGGGTGTGGCGGCGATGTTGACGCCCAGCTCGAAATCCTCGTTCGCGCGGCGCTGGACAAGGCCGGCGTCCGACGCGGCGTCGGCGAGCAGGTTCGCGAAGCCCGAGAGCAGGCTCACCGAGCCGGTGTCGATCGCCTTGCGGACCGCTTCCGGGTTGGTGAAGGCGAAATTGGCAGGCGAAAGGGCCTGCAGATATTGGTGGGTAAAGAATTCGACGCGGGTGCGCGTATCCTCATCGAGCCCATGCGCGTTCTCGATCATCGCCAGCGAGCGCTTGGCGGCGAGCAGATAAGCCTGCTTGATATAGTCGAAGACCGGCTCTTCGCTCCAGGCCGGATCTTTGAATCGGCGATCGCCGCGCTCCGGCTCGATCAGCGGCTCGGGCGCGGCGCCGGTCGCCCGGGCGGCAGCAGCGGACCAGAGCTTCATCCAGTCGGCCGCCGCTTCCTGCTGCGCCTTGAGGATCTCGGCCGGGTTGCTCATCAGATGCGCCGCGAAAGCGCCGAATGCCCGGGCGGGAGCGGCCGGGTCGTAGGGCAGGGGGACGTGGGGATCGAGGGCGCGAGTGGTGGACGCGCTCACCAGCTCGAATGCATTGGCGACCACACGGGACCAGGCGTCCGCGAGCTCGGCGGGCTTGGGCGCATTGGCCGGCACCTTGAACACGCGGCTGTCTTCCATGATCGCTTCCTTCAACGTCGCCCGAGCCGGCTCAGATGGCCAAAAGCTCGGCTACCGCGCTGCAGTCGCGTGGGGTTACGAACAGAAAGAGCATCGCCCGGTTCGGGTTCCGTGTCGCCCATCCGGCTTCCGGATCGGCGGGATCGTTGGCAGGCAGCCCAGGGCGCACGGCGGCGGGGGCGGTGAAGCTCGTATAAGTCTCGACGTCCGCGACGAGCGCGGCCGAACCGGCCTCGAAGGTCATGCTCTATTCCTCTTGCGGGGGTGAGGGACCTCTCTCATAGTCCGCCGGCAAATTCCATTTGGATTGTTCCGCAATCGTCGTGCGAAAGTTCACATACCCTGCGTGATTTTGATTGGAATGATCTCAGAAGCTTCCTCGCCGTCGCGCGGAGCGGACGGCTCACGGTCGCAGCGGCGCGGCTCCAACTCGATCACACCACCTTATCGAGGCGCATCGGCGGGCTCGAACATGCCCTCAAAGCCAAGCTCTTCGATCGGAGCCCGTCCGGCTATATGCTGACGGAGCAGGGGCAGCGGCTGCTGCCGATGGCGGAAGAGATGGAGCGCCTCGCGATCGGTGCGCGCGAATTGGTCGGCGGCACGGCCGCGTGCGTGGAAGGGACCGTCCGGATCGGCTCACCTGAAGGCTTCGGCAGCTACTTTCTTGCGCCAAGAATCGCCTCGCTTCGCGACCTTTATCCACAGCTCAATGTGCAGCTCGTCGCCGCCTCGGCCGTGTTCAGCTTGTCGAAGCGCGATGCAGACATCGTCATCTCCGTGAGCAAGCCGCCGGCGGGACGGCTCCTCGTCAGCAAACTTATCGACTATGATCTCGGCCTCTATGCCGCGCCCGATTACCTCGACGGCCGCCCCGCGATCCGATCCACCGAGGATCTCGGCGCGCATCGCTTTGTCAGCTATATCGGCGAGTTGCTGAACTTCCCGGAACTGGACATGCTCCAGCACATCGCGCCCGATGGCTCCATGTCGCTCGAAAGCAGCAATCTGGTGGCGCAGCTGAAGGCGACCCTTGCCGGCGCGGGGCTGTGCGTCCTCCCGGGCTTCCTCGCGGGCGAGGAGAAGGGGCTGGTTCGCGTGCTTGCCGACGAAGTCAGAATCACGCGCTCCTTGTGGCTGATCGTCCACCAGGATTTGAGCGAGCTCGCCCGGATCAAGGCGGTGGTGAAGTTCGTCCACGACCAGGTGGAAGCGGCAAGGATGATCTTCAAGCTCGATTGAGGACGTTTTGGTATGCGATTCCGAGCCCGAGAAACGCGCTCTTGCACGCATTTCCAAACAGGTCCTCACGGGCTTCAAAAAGGAAGTGCCCGGAACGCAAGCGGCCCGGGCACCCGTGTGACGATCGCTCGCCAACCCCCTTTTTGATGCTCAGCCCACACGCTCGCTTCACCTCGCAGAAGCGAGCGGGACCAAACCTCCCCGAACCCCGGCCATTGCCTTAGGTGCGGTACAATGATGGCTATGGAAGCTTGGCTCGGTTGTCACCGGCTATTTCGGACGCTGGCTCCTTTCGGCGGCGCCTGTGTCGCTGGAGCCACATGGCGCTGCGGTTGCCTTGCGACCGCCACGACCGTAGACGGTCCGACGACTTCATTTCTTCATTTCTTCTCCGGATCGTCTTCAGCCGATATGCGCCTTTCCCGCTACTTCCTGCCCGTTACCAAGGAGACGCCTGCCGACGCCCAGATCGTCAGCCACAAGCTGATGCTGCGCGCAGGGCTGGTGCGCCAGACCGCCGCCGGCATTTACGCTTGGCTGCCGCTCGGGCTGCGGGTGCTCAACAAGATCGGGCGGATCGTGCGCGAGGAGCAGGACAAAGCGGGCGCCATCGAGCTGCTCATGCCGACCATTCAATCGGCCGATCTCTGGCGCCAATCGGGCCGCTACGATGCTTATGGGCCCGAGATGCTGCGCATCACCGATCGGCATGAGCGCGAGATGCTCTTCGGCCCAACCAACGAGGAGATGATCACCGCCATCTTTCGGGATGCGGCATAAAGCTATCTTGATCTGCCGCGCACGCTCTACCACATTCAGTGGAAGTTCCGCGACGAGGTCCGCCCGCGCTTCGGCGTGATGCGCGGGCGTGAGTTCCTGATGAAGGATGCCTACAGCTTCGACCTCGACGAGGAGGGGCTTCGGCAGAGCTACGAGGCCATGTTCGTCGCCTATCTGCGCACCTTTGCCAGGCTCGGTCTGAGGGCGGTGCCGGTGCGGGCGCCGACCGGACCGATCGGTGGCAACCTCAGCCATGAATTCCACATCCTTGCGGAGACCGGCGAGAGCCAGCTGTTCTACGACGCGGCGCTGGAAGATTTCAGCCGGCAGGAGCTGCTTTCCGCGGATAAGTTCACCATCGCCCGCCTTACCGACCTTTATGCGATGGAGGCGGAGGAGCATGAGAAGGTCGCCCGCTGCCCAGTGCCTCCGGACCAGCTCCGCACGCGGCGCGGGATCGAGGTCGGGCATATCTTCGCCTTTGGCACCAAATATTCGGAGAGCATGGGCCTGTCGGTCCAGACGCGGGAGGGCGAGACCGTCCACCCCCATATGGGGAGCTACGGGATCGGCGTGTCGCGCCTGATGGGGGCGATCATCGAGGCGAGCCATGACGAAGGGGGCATCATCTGGCCGGAAGGCGTGGCGCCGTTCAAGCTCGGCCTCATCAACATGCGCGCCGACGACATCGGCTGCACCGACGCGTCCGACCGGCTTTACGCGCAGCTTGAAGAGGCCGGCGTCGAGATACTCTATGACGACCGCGATGAACGCGGCGGCGCCAAGTTCGCGACGATGGACGTGATCGGGCTTCCCTGGCAGCTGATCGTTGGCCCCAAGGGTCTGGAGAAGGGGGTCGTCGAGCTCAAGAACCGCGCCACGGGCGAACGCCAGGAGCTGTCTCCGGAAAGCGCGCTGGCGAGGCTCACCGACGCATGATCCTGTCGCGTTACGAGCGGATGATCGCGCGGCGCTATCTGCTGCCGGGCAAAGGCGAAGCATTCATTTTCCTGGTCGCCTCCATCAGCCTGGTCGCGGTGATGCTCGGGGTTGCCGCACTCATCATCGTGATGAGCGTGATGAACGGCTTTCGAGCGGAGCTCTTCGACAAGGTCGTAGGCCTCAACGGCCATGCGGTGGTCCAGGGTTATGGCGGCCGGCTTCAAAACTGGCGCGAGGTTCTCGAGCAGGCAAAGGCGACGCCTGGAGTCACCGCCGCGGTCCCGCTGATCGAGCAGCCTTTGATGGCAAGCTATGAAGGGCGGGTCGAAGGCGTCCTCGTCCGGGGCATGCAGCGCCAGGATATCCTCAACAATCCCACTCTCCAGGGCAAGGTGCTCGCCGGATCGCTCGAGGACCTTCAGCCGGGCTCGGGCAGGGTCGGCATCGGCGCGCGCCTTGCCGAGGCGCTCGGCGCGACGTTGGGCGGATCGATCACCATCATCAGCCCGCAGGGGCAGACGACCCCGTTCGGGAC
>JALYGI010000074.1 GCA_030777185.1 Pseudomonadota bacterium | reverse complement strand
CGAGAAGGAAGAAGATCACATAGCGGGAGCGCCGCGCGTGGTCGTGAGCGGCGCGCCGCGCTTGGCCGGGCCCAAGCGGCGCTGCGCTGTCCTGACGCGGCGATCCCGGCGCGAGGCCGGTGTCCTGGGCCGGCAGCGGCCAGGGCGGCACACTGGCCCCTGCCACGGCGTCTTGAACGTTCCCGAGCGGGCGGCCTCCGACATCGGGTGCGGCGGCCTTATGTTCGGCCTGCCACCGCCCCTTCAATATCTCACTGGCGCGTTCCACCTGATCCGTGGTCACCTTGACGCTGAGAAAGGCTCGGCCGGTGGAGCCTGCTCCTTCTGACCCTGAAGCTGCTGCTCCCCCCGCAGCCGGGGCCACATCCTTGAGGATGATCCGCTCGCGCGCGATACCGATGGATTCCAGATGGCGGCGCGCCGCCTCGGCTTCTTCCCTTGTGCTGAAAGTGGACGCTAGGGTGCGCATTGAGCATCTCTTCTGCCGGCCGGGTGGAATCGACGCGGCTTTGCGTCCGTAGAAGTCCGGGAAGCCGATGGGGTTCCGCCAAGGTCCGAGACTCATCGCACAGCATGGGGTCCACCAGGCCTTAGGCTTCCTCGGCGCGGGCCAGCCTGCGCTTCCACTTGATGCCGGTCCACCAGCGCCAGGCGAAGACCGAGATGACGTAGCCGAGCATGGCCGAGACGAAGGCGATGACGAACAGGCCGGAGACGAGCGCGGGCGCTGCGTCGGAGAAGAGCCAGGCGAACCATTCGCCGGCGCCCGCGCGCCGTTCGTAAAGCGCATAGAAGCTGTTGATGTCGGCGCGAAAGCCGAGGCCGTTTCCGACCATCAGCGACATGACGAGGATGAACGGGGTCGTCGCCGGATTGCTGAGAAAGGTCATCGCCGCGGCGATCGGGATGTTGGCGCGGAGCGGCAGCGAGAGCAGAGCCGCGCCGACGATCTGGAGCCCGGGGATCATCAGGAAGATGCCCACGAGCAGGCCGACCGCCACGCCGCGCGGCACGGAGCGGCGGGTGAAGCGCCACAGATCGGCGCGGTTCGCGAACGGCCTCGTCCAGCGATTTCTGGCCATGTCCTCGCGCTTGGGCGAGTTCCTGGCGACCCAGCGGCCGATCCGTTCAACCATGTGGCCGCTCAACCATGCTGGCGCATCAGACGGCCCTGCTCCCGCTTCCAGTCCTTTTCCTTCTGATATTCGCGCTTGTCCGGCGCCTTGCGGCCGCGGGCGAGCGCAAGCTCCACCTTGGCGCGGCCGCGGCCGTTGAAATAGATGGAGAGGGGAACGAGCGTCATTCCCTGCCGCGCCACCGCACCGAACATTTTTGAGATCTCGCGCTCCTTGAGGAGCAGCTTGCGCGGCCGCTTCGGCTCATGATTGAAGCGATTGCCGTGGCTGAACTCGGGAACGTTCGAGTTGATGAGCCAGACCTCGCCATCCTTCACCTCGGCATAGCTTTCGGCGATCGAGCCCTCGCCGAAGCGGAGCGACTTCACTTCCGTGCCGGTGAGCGCGATACCCGCTTCGTAGGTGCTCTCGATAGCATAATCGAAGCGCGCGCGCCGGTTCTCGGCGACGACCTTCTTCTTGTCGAACTCGGGATAGTGCGGGCGGGCCATTCTGTTCCTGAAAGGGCGTTCGGGCCGGCTGTCCAGCCCCGTCCCTTGTTGCTCATATAAGTGAAGAAACGCTGATCGACAGGCGGCAAGCGTAAAAAGGCTAGACCTTGATGAAGAGGCCCTAGGGCCTGATCGGTTGAGGTGGAAGCGCTATGCGCTTCCGCCGAAGGCGTGAATCAGGCCCTTTCATATGGCTGAGACCTTGAATCACGGATCAGGCTGATTCAGCCTGATCCGATCAAGGTCTAGAGAAGCCCGGCATGATCGAGTGCCGCATCGACGGCTCGCCGGCTGGCCTCCGAGGGCGGCGTCATCGGCAGGCGAAGCTCCGTCGGGAAGTCCGGGCGGACGCGGCTCACCGCATATTTCACGGGGCCGGGGGAGGCATCGCTGAACA
>JALYGI010000073.1 GCA_030777185.1 Pseudomonadota bacterium | reverse complement strand
GCGTCCAGGCGTGGACGATCGCCTGTTCCTTGAAATAGTCGCCGAAGGAGAAATTCCCCAGCATCTCGAAAAAGGTATGGTGGCGCGCGGTGTAGCCGACATTGTCTAGATCGTTGTGCTTGCCGCCGGCTCGGACGCACTTCTGCGAGGACGTCGCAGTCGAATAGGGCCGGCTTTCGAGCCCCGTGAAGACGTTCTTGAACGGGACCATCCCGGCGTTGACGAACATCAGGGTGGGATCGTTTTGCGGCACGAGCGGAGCGGAGGGCACGATCTGGTGCCCATTGGTCCCGAAATAGTCGAGAAAAGAGCGGCGGATGTCGTTGGTGGAAGTCATGGCCGCGATGTAGGCGAGGCGGCTGGAGGCGGCAAGCGCGGCCCCCTTTCATTCCGGTCGGCATGGAAGAATGGGTAGGAGACCCGCATCCACGGCTCGGGATTTTCCCATGGCTTGCCGAGCTCCATCTCATAATCAAGACACCCACTTTGTTCCTGGTGGGCGAAAAGGACTTCAACGTGCCGGCGCTGAGCTCCGAGCAAATGTACCAGGCACTGCGAAGCCAAGGCTTGGACACGCAGCTCGTCATCTATCCGGGCCAGTTTCACGGGCTCAGGCGGCCGAGCTTCATTCGTGACAGGATGCAGCGCTATTTCGACTGGTACGATGCAAGGTTGAAACGCTGAGCGGCGCCACCGCGCGATAACCCGCACGGGCCGTCAGCTCTGGCAGTTCCGCACCGGATCCGGGATCCACTCGAGCCCGATCAGCTACAGCGTGGGCGGCACCCAATATGTCGCCGTTCCGACCGGCTGGGGCGGCTGGGTGAAGGGCTTTGCGCCGCAGACGCTCGGGCATGAGCGCGGCAGCACCCTGTTCGTCTTTTCAATTCCCGACGTGCGCCCGTCAGGCAATCACTCGGTGACGGCTGAGCCCTCGCGCTGAGCCTCGCCCGTTGGATCAGCCTCCGCCGAGGCGTAAGCGACTCCTGCCGCGTCCGATGAGCCCTGTGCATAAAGCTCGACCTGCTGAATCGCCTGGCGCAGGCGCGCGGCCTCCGGATCCGGCTGCTCTCCAGCCATTTCAGGCTGCAGGGCATCGGCGTTGGAAGCAAATCCGCTCGAATAGCGATCGAGCGACGCTTCATGGATCGGATAATATTCTTCGGGATAGGTGCGGCAGCCGATGCACCCCGTACCCAAAGCCGGATCCCTGGCCTGCGGGAGCAGCGCGGGAGGCGCAGACTCGAACGGGCGGTTGGCGCTCAGATCGGCATGGAAACGGGTGGCCGGCTGGCTGAAATACATGGGGTTGATCTCGGCGATCGCGGAGTGGCCGAGGTAGATGCCGGCGCCAATGCCGGCCAGCGCCAGCAAAGCGGCCGTCGGCAATGTCAGCGGATGGGCCATCGACACATACTCACTTAGCCCGGCTGCGTGAGATGCAGCCGCTTCACCTCTATCAAACCCACAACATATCGGATGCGTTCCAAACACGGCGCACACGGGATCTCTCGTCGGGCGCAAAATCGTCGATCCGGCCGGCCCGGCTTGAAACGATGCTGCTCCCGCCTCGCGCACATTGCGACGCCACTTGAACTTGGCGCCATATGGGTGGACGGTGAGCGCATGGCGCGGACGCGCTCTTGCGGTTCGCCCGAGCGGAACGGAGGAGAAGATCATGCCCGACAGAAGAGTTGGCACGCGAACCGTCGCTTTGGTTGGTCCAGGCGGCGCCGGCAAGACGAGCTTGGCTGAAGCCCTGCTGTTCGCCAGCGGGGCGATGGATCGCCAGGGCTCGGTGGACGCCGGAACCAGCATCGGCGACTCGAACCCCGAGGCGCGGGCGCGGCGCGGCTCGACCGAGCTCAATCTCATGCGATTCGAATTCCTGGGCGACAAGTTCGCAATCCTCGATTGTCCCGGATCGGTCGGCTTCGCGGCAGACGGGGCGCTCGGCATCGCGGCGGCCGATATCGCCATCGTCGTGGTGGACCCCGATCCAGACCGCGCGCTGCTCGCGGAGCCTGCGCTCCGGCAGGTGGAAGCGCTCGGCATTCCCCACGCCATCTTCGTCAACAAGATCGATCAGGCGCGTGGCAGCATCCGGGGCCTCTTGGAAGCGCTGCAACCGATGAGCGCCTCGCCGCTGATCGCCCGGCAAATCCCGATCCGCGCCAAGGACTCAGGCGGCGAGCGGATCACTGGGTTTATCGATCTCGCGCTCGAGCGCGCTTTCCATTACCGCGCCGGCAAGCCTTCCGAGCGCACTGAGATCCCCGCTGACCTCGCCGAGCGCGAGGCGGCCGACCGATTTCACATGCTCGAGCAGCTGGCCGACCATGATGACGCGCTGCTGGAGCAGCTGCTGATGGACGAGAAGCCGAGCCTTCCCACGGTGCTTGCCGATTTGGCGCGCGAGACGCGGGAGAATCTGGGCGTGCCTGTGCTGTTCGGGTCGGCACTCAACGGCTTCGGCGTGCGCCGGTTGATGAAGGCTCTCCGCCATGAAACTCCGCCGCCCGACGATGCCGCCAAGCGGCTGGGCGCAGGCGAGGGGTGCGCGTTCGTCTTCAAAATCTCGCATGGCGGCTCGGTCGGGCGGCTCGCGCTTGCCCGGGTGTTCGGCGGCACGCTGAACGAGGGCGCGGAGCTCAAGAGCCGGGACGGAAGCCCGGTGCGGGTCGGCGCGCTTTTCGGCGTCCAGGGCGACAAGACGATCAAGCTGGCAAAGGCCGAAATGGGCGAAATCATCGCCATCGCGAAGGCCGAGAATGTCCGTGCGGGCGAATGGCTGAGCGGCAAGAGCGCCGCTCCCACAAGCCCGGTGGTGGAGCTTCCGCCGGCCAATTTCGTGCTTGCGATCACCACCCGCGACCGCAAGGACGATGTCCGGCTCTCGACCGCGCTTCACAAGCTGGTCGAGGAGGATCCCTCCCTCACTTGGGAGCAGGACGAGCTTCTGCACCAGACCCGGCTCAAGGGGGTGAACGATGAGCATCTCAATGTGACGATCGCGAAGCTGAAGCGACGTTATGGCGTTGCGGTTGATGTGAAGAGCCCGACCATCGGCTACAAGGAATCAATTCGGAAGGCGGTGACCCAGCGCGGCCGGCACAAGAAGCAGTCGGGCGGCCACGGCCAGTTCGGCGACGTAGTGATCGAATTGAAGCCGCTCGCGCGCGGCGAAGGGTTCCGGTTCGACGAGCGGATCAGCGGCGGCGCAGTGCCACGGCAATATTTCCCAGCCGTGGAGCAAGGCATTCGCGACGCAATGATGAAGGGCCCAATGGGTTTTCCGGTGGTCGACGTGGCGGTGACGCTGATCGACGGCAGCTATCACAGCGTCGACAGCTCCGAGCTCGCCTTCCGGACGGCCGGGCGGATCGCAATGAGCGAAGCGCTTGCAGCCGCTGCCCCTCACCTCCTCGAGCCCGTGCACAAGGTGACGATCTTCTGCCCCGGCAGCGCTACCTCGCGAGTCACCTCGGCGGTGGCGAGCCGGCGCGGTCAGATGCTCGGCATGGAGCCGCGCGAGGGCTGGTCGCGCTGGGACAAGGTCGAGGCGCTGATGCCCGAAGCGGAGCTGCAGGGTCTCGATGCCGAATTGCGCTCGGTAAGCCAGGGCCTCGCCACCTATCGCGCCGAGTTCGACCACTTGTCCGAGCTTAACGGCAAGCTTGCCGAAGAGGTTGTGCAGCGGGAGCTCGAACCCGCTTAGGGCACGATCATCTAGGGCCTGATCGGCTGAGGTGGAAGCGCTGCGCGCTTCCGCCGAAGGCGTGAATCAGGCCCTTTTCACATGATCGAGACCTTGATTCACGGATCAGGCTGATTCAGCCTGATCCGATCAAGGTCTAGAGCTGCTGCGGGACAAACGGCTCGCGCGGCTCCGGCACCTCGGTCTCCGCGGGACCATGCGCTTCGCCTCGCGAGACCACCACCGCGGCGGTAAGGTCACCGGTGACGTTGAGCGTCGTACGGCACATGTCGAGAAAGCGATCGACGCCAAGCACAAGGCCGATCCCTTCCGGCGGCACACCGACCATACCGAGGATTAATGCCACCACGGGAAGTGACCCCGCGGGCACGCCCGCCGTGCCGATGCCGCCGAGAATGCAGACGAGGAGCACCATCACCTGCTGCATCAAAGTCAGATCGACGCCGAAGAACTGCGCAAGGAAGAGGACCGTCACGCCCTCGAAAATGGCTGTGCCGTTCTGGTTCGCCGTTGCTCCGATGGTAAGGACGAAGCGGGAGACGCGAGGCGGCAGCTGGAGGTTGTTCTCGGCGACGCGAAGGGCAGTTGGGAGGGTGGCATTCGATGACGCGGTGGAGAAAGCAACGACCATCGCCTCCTGCACCTCGCGGAAGAAGCGCAGGGGAGACATGCCGCCGACGAGCCGCAGGGCGATCGGGTAGACGACGAACATGTGAACGCCGAGCGCGAGCAGCACGACGCCGACATAGGCTCCGAGGCGGAGCAGCAACTCCCATCCGAACACCGCGGCCAGGTTAAACATGAAGGCGGCGATGGCGATCGGCGCGAATCGGATGATGATGCCGATCAGCCGCATCGTCACCATGAAGATGCCCTCAATGCCCCGCTGCAGCGCATTGGTGGTTGGTGTGTTCACGAGCAGGAGACCGATTCCGAACACCAGGGCGAAGAACATCACCGCCAGGATGTCGTTGTCGGCCGCGGCGGCGATCACGTTGTTAGGAATGATGTTGAGGAAGGCGGTCACGCCCGACGGTGCATCCGCCGTCCTGGAAAGGATCGCGCCAGCGCCTTCTCTAGCATCCGTAAGCAGCCGCTGCGCGAGCGCCGGATCGACTCCAGCACCGGGCTGAAAGATGTTGGCGACCGCCAGCGCGATCACCACCGCCACCGATGAGAGCGCGACGGTAAAGACCAAGGTCTTGATGCCCACGCGCTTCAGCGATCGTATGTCGCCCATTTCGGCGATGCCGACTACCAGCGCCGAGAACAGGAGCGGGATCACCAGCATGAAGAGAAGGCGGAGGAAGATTTGCCCGATGGGGCCGGTTACGTAGGTCGTGACCGCATCCACCCACGGCGCGCCCGCCTGCGTCGTGTTGACGATCAGGCCGGCGACGAGCCCAATCAGAAAGCCGATCAGCATCTTCATCTGCAGCGAGATGCCGTGGCGTTCATCTGTCATGTGCGATTCCCCTGCTGGACCAAAGGCGCATCGGCCTTTTTCGAAGCGCTTGTCAACGCTGCTGCGGGCTCAGGCATAAGCATAGGGCCCGCCGCGGGCGAGCGCGGCGCCGTAGGCCGGGCGGGCATGGATCCGCTCCAGCCAATCGGTGAGGTTCGGCCGGCTCTCGTCGAGGCCGCCGCGGGCGCGCGACGCTTCCAGCGGGAAGCTCATCATGATGTCGGCGGCGGTGAATTCATCACCAGTGAACCAGTCGCGGGCGGCAAGCTCGGTCTCGAGCCAGTCGAGATGCGTGTCCAGCATCTTCTGGATCGGCCCCTTGGCCGGTTTGCCGAGAAGGCCAAGGCGGCCCACCACCAGCAGCGCGAGCAGCGGCGGCATCATCGATCCTTCGGCATAATGAAGGAAGTGCCGGTAGCGCAGGACGGCGTCGCGGTTGCCCGGCGGGCCGAGCTTGCCGCCAGCCTTGTCGACCAGATATTCGACGATCGCTCCGGTTTCCGCGACGATACAGCCATCGTCGTCGATCACCGGCGCCTTGCCGAGCGGATGCACCTTCCGCAGTTCCCGCGGCGCGAGCATCGTCTTGGGGTCCCGCTCATAGCGGCGGACCTCGTAAGCGAGGCCAAGCTCCTCCAGCAGCCAGAGGACCCGCTGCGACCGGGAGTTTTCGAGATGGTGGAC
>JALYGI010000072.1 GCA_030777185.1 Pseudomonadota bacterium | reverse complement strand
AGCGACGGGTTGAGCTGAAACTCGCCGTCCTTGTAGCCGACCCGGGCGGCGGCGATCGGGCCCATGAAGGGAACGCCCGAAAGGGTGAGCGCGGCCGAGGCGGCGATCATCGCCAGAATGTCGGGCTCGTTCTCTCCGTCATAGGAGAGCACGTGCGCGATCACGAGCACTTCGTTGTAGAAACCTTCCGGGAACAACGGCCTGATCGGCCGGTCGATGAGACGGCTGGTGAGCGTCTCCTTTTCCGTGGCGCCGCGCTCGCGCTTGAAGAAGCCGCCCGGAATGCGTCCGGCGGCCGAATATTTTTCTTGATAGTGAACGGTGAGCGGGAAGAAATCCTGCCCTTCCTTCACGCTTTTGGCCGCAGTCACGGCGCAAAGGACGACAGTTTCGCCCAAGGTGGCCAGCACCGCGCCGTCCGCCTGACGGGCAACGCGGCCCGTTTCGAGTGTCAGGGTCTTTCCGCCCCACTCGATTTCTACTTTTTTCATATCGAACATTTGATTTCCTTCCGTCCGGTCGCCCTATGCGACCGGGGCAGCTTTGCGGACTCTTTGTCCGCTTCTTCGAGCCCATATGGCTCCATCCGGCGCCGCCGAATTGCGGAACGCCAGATTCGCGAAGCGGCCCCGCAGGGCCGCCCCGTCTTTTACTTGCGAAGGCCGAGCTTCGCGATGAGTGCGGTGTAGCGCTCCGCGTCGGTCTTCCGGAGATAATCCAGAAGCGAGCGGCGCTTGTTGACGAGCATCAGCAGGCCGCGGCGGGAATGATTGTCCTTCGCGTGGGTCTTGAAGTGCTCGGTGAGGTTGGTGATGCGCTCCGTCAGGATCGCGACTTGGACTTCGGGCGAACCCGTATCGCCGCTGTTGCGGGCATTGTCGTTGATGATCTCTTGCTTGCGTTCGGCAGTGACCGACATCGTGGACTCCTCGTGCTTAAAGGTTGAAGCCGCGCACCACCCGTAACTCGGGCCGAAGATCATCTTCGGAAAGCTCCACGAGTGCGACCGGAACAGACATGTCGGTCGCGAGATAGAGCCCTGGCTTTGCGGCGATCCCGGCCAATCTGCGCCCCTCGCGGAGCGCCCTTGCCTGGTCGGGGGTGACGGGTAGAGCCGGGATGTCGTCCAGCCCCGCCGTCAGCGGCAAGAGTGCCTGTTCTAGCTGGCGCGCTTGGCCGAGTTCGCTCAATTTGTCCAGCGAAATCGCGGGCTCTAGGGTGAAGGGGCCCGCCTTCACTCGTCTCAACATGGTGACATGACCCACCGTATCGAGGGCGCGAGCGATGTCGCGAGCAAGCGAACGGATATAGGTCCCCTTCGAAACCCGGGCCGAGAGGGTAATCTCCTCGGCCTCATCCCCGCTCGGGCGGGAGTGGCATATGAGGCTGTGCACCGTCACCGCCCGCGTCTTGAGCTCCACCTCCGCCCCGGCCCGTGCCAGATCGTAAGCGCGGCGTCCGTCGACCTTGAGCGCTGAGTAGATTGGCGGCACCTGCTCGATTGGCCCGGTGAAGCGCGGGAGAATAGCTTCCACGGCGGCAGGTGACGGCCGCACCTCGGATGTCGCCACCACCTCGCCTTCCGCGTCCAACGAGCTCGTCTCGGTTCCAAAGCGGATGGTGAAGTCGTAGGCCTTGTCGGCGTCCAGCATCCGCCCGGAAAGCTTCGTCGCCTCGCCCAGCGCCACGGGAAGGACGCCGCTCGCCAACGGGTCGAGAGTGCCGCCATGACCGACTTTGACCTTCGAGTAGCCGCCGTCGCGAAGCGCGCGCTTCACCGCCGAGACGATTTGCGTGGAGCCCGGCCCCACCGGCTTGTCGATGATCAGCCAGCCGTGCATAGGCTTAGAGCCTTTCCCGACAAGGTAAAATCAGCAGGTGCGGCCTGCCCCTCAGGCCGCACCTGCTGATCCTTGTCGGATCAGAAAGGCTCCAGATCAATGTCTGGAGATGATCAGGTCGCCATGCAACCGGCATGGCTACGGATTGCTGGGGGATGAGCCGGCCGCCGCGCCTCCCAGGCGCGGCTGCGACCTTCGGGGAAGGTCGCACTGGCTCATCCGTACCTGATTCATTCCCGGCCGAAAATTGAGTAGGTGCGCAGTCCCCCGGACTGCGCAGCCATGCCTGGGGGGCATGGCGACCTAACTCAATGGTTCCCACTTTTTCGGGAAGTGCTCTAGCGTCCCAGCATCGCCTCGGGGCGCACGACCCGGTCGAACGTCGCCTCGTCGACCAGCCCGAGCTCCAGCCCCGATTCCTTCAGCGTCAGCCCCCGTTCGTGCGCATGCTTGGCGATCTTGGCGGCATTATCGTAGCCGATCTCGGGCGCGAGCGCGGTCACC
>JALYGI010000071.1 GCA_030777185.1 Pseudomonadota bacterium | reverse complement strand
GCCGTCGCCTGGGGCGCGCTGGGCGCCGACCGGGGCAGCTTCGCCAACCCGGCTTACGCCGCGATCCTCGAGCGCGAGTGCGCGCTCCTGGTTCCTGAAAATGAACTGAAGTGGCAATGGGTTCGTCCCTCGGCCACCGACTTCAACTTCCGCCAGTTCGACGCGATCGTCGACTATGCGATCGCCCAGGGCATGAAGCTGCGCGGCCACACGCTCTTCTGGGCACCGGAAAAGTGGTACCCCAAGTGGCTCGTCGGCCATGATTTCGGCCCACAGCCAGCAAAGGCCGCCGAGGCCATGTTGGCCAACCATGTTCGCACCGTCTGCCGTCGTTACGGCACCAAAATCTATTCTTATGATGTCGTCAACGAGGCGGTGGAGCCCGAAACTGGCGCGATACGCGACACGGTGGTCACTCGTGCAATGGGCGGCGAAGCGATGCTCGACGTCATGTTCCACACCGCTCGAGCTGAGGCGCCGCAGGCCGAGCTTGTCTACAACGATTACATGAGCTGGGAGCGCGGGACCGAGGATGAGACTCACATCCAAGGTGTGCTGAAGCTGCTCCAGGGCTTCCGCAAGCGCGGCACGCCGGTTGATGCGCTTGGCATTCAATCGCACATTCGCCTGCTTAAAGAACGCCCGGTCGCCGAGATCGTACGGGAATCCGAAGGTCCGTGGCGCCGCTTCCTCGATGAGGTGGTCGGGATGGGCTACGGTCTCGTGATCACCGAATTTGACGTGAATGACAGGAAAGCGCCGGACGACATTGCCCTGCGCGACCGCATGGTGGCCGATTATGCGCGGGCCTATCTCGACGTCATGCTGAGCTACAAGCAGCTGCGTGACGTTCTCGCCTGGGGAATGGTGGACAAGTATAGCTGGCTGACCGACTTCGATCCGAGGACCGACAAATCGATCAAGCGCGGCACCCCCTATGATGCCGCCTTCCGGCCGAAGCCGCTCCGAGACGCCATCGCTGCCGCATTCCGCGCCGCCACGACGCAGCATGTGCCAACGCCGCGGCAGGTTTGAAACCGTAAACCATGTGCTAAGCTGGCGAGCGGAGAAGAGGAGAGGCTTAAGATGCGAATTTTGCTCATGAGCATGGCGGCGGCAGGTCTTCTTCAGGGCTGCATGGCAGACGCCCCTCAAGCTGCGGCAACGGCGGCCGTCGGCGCGGTGCGCTGCATCCCCGCGGGGCAGCAGATCACCGGCCGCAGGATGACTAGCCCCACCACGCTCGAGTTCGACATCGGACCGGTCACCTATCAGAACAACCTCCCCGTGGCCTGCCCCGGAATCCAAGGGCGCCTGCCGCTCGACTCTCTCCAAATCGAAGTTACCGGATCGCACATTTGCGCGGGCGACAGTTTCCGCGCGTTCGATCCCGTGCAGGCGAGGGCAGTCGGCATCACAGCATTTCCGCGCTGCCGTCTCGGCAACTTCACCAGGATCGAGTCCGCCCGCCGCTAGGCTGGCGACTTCAGCCCCGAAGCCTTGAAGCGAGTGATGACAGCGCTGTCGACCTGCAGCAGCTCGAGAGGAGCCAAGATGATGTTTCGAAAAGCCGTGGTCGTTCTTTGCTCGACGGTGGCGCTCGCGTCGATCGCGCGGGCGCAGGATTTGAAGCTCAACGATAAGGGCTATTTTGCACGTCCCGGGCTGAACGTCATGGTGTTCAACGATTTCTACCCTGACGGCCACCAAACGGGCGTGACCGTGGTCCAGCACGGCAGCCGAGTCGCAGCCAATGGCGACCTTCGCCTAGAACCGTCGCCGGGTCAGTGGTCGCCTATCCCGCTGAACGGCGAGCGGACCGTTGACCCCAAGACCAACACCATCACGCAGGCGGCCTCCTATCCGGATCCAACCAAGGACCGAAAGGGCTTCAACCCGATTTTCTACCCCAAGCTGAAGCTCGATTATCGAGTGCACGTCACGCCGCTCAAGGGCAACAGCTTCCGCATCAGCGTCGACCTCGATCGGCCGCTGCCGCCCGAATGGGTTGGGAAGGTGGGCTTCAACTTCGAGCTTTTCCCGACCGACCTGTTCGGCAAGGCCTTTTTGATGGACGGGCAGCATGGCATTTTCCCGCGCCAGCCGAGCGGACCCGTGGTCCTCAGAACCGGCGCCCCGATCGAGACACCTGTTCCTGCGCAGCCCAATGGTCCGGTCGTATCGGCTGAAGGCGAGCCGCTCGTGGCCCCACTCGCCACCGGCCGCGCGCTGATCGTTGCCCCCGATCAAGACAAGCAGCGCATGCGGATCGAAAGCCGAACCGGCACGATCGAGCTGATCGATGGACGCGCCAACCACAATAACGGCTGGTTCATCGTCCGCGGGGTGGTGCCGGCCGGCGCAACCAAGAATGCGATCGAATGGGTGGTGACGCCGAACGTCGTCGAGGGCTGGAAATACGAACCGGTCATCCAGGTAAGCCAAGTCGGTTATGCGCCGAGCCAGCCCAAGCAGGCGATCCTCGAACTCGACCCCAGCGACCGGGATATCAAGCGCGTCCGCCTGTTTCGCCTGACCGACGAGGGCCGCAAGGAAGTGGCCTCCGCAGTCCCGGAGAAGTGGGGCGATTTCCTCCGCTATTCCTATCGGCGCTTCGATTTTTCGGGCGTGACCGAGCCCGGAATGTATGTGGTCGGCTACGGCGACAAGCTCTCGCACCCGTTCAAGATCGGAAGCGATGTTTATTCCCGCTATGTGTGGCAGCCGACGCTGGAATATTTCCTGCCTGCCCAGATGTGCCACATGCTCGTCAACGAGAAGTACCGTGTCTGGCACGGGCTCGACCATATGGACGACGCGCTGATGGCGCCGACCGGGCTCAACCATTTCGACGGCTATGTGCAGGGCGCGGCGACGCTCACCAAGTTCAAGCCGGGTGACATCGTTCCCGGGCTAAATGCCGGCGGCTGGCACGATGCGGGCGATTACGACATGCGCGTGGAATCGCAGATCGGCACGATCTGGCTGCTGACCAAGATGATCGAGGAATTCGGCCTCGACTACGACGCGACAACGATCGACCAGAAGAAGAACGTCGTCGAGATCCGCGATCCCGATGGCAAGAACGACGCGCTCCAGCAGATCGAGCACGGCCTGCTCAGCGTCGTCGGCGGTTGGCGGGCGATGGGCCGGGTCTATCGCGGGATCATCGAGCCGA
Source organism: Pseudomonadota bacterium (assembly GCA_030777185.1). Taxonomy (GTDB): domain Bacteria; phylum Pseudomonadota; class Alphaproteobacteria; order Sphingomonadales; family Sphingomonadaceae; genus Allosphingosinicella. Next base: position 2,782 of record JALYGI010000071.1, on the reverse strand, counting down.
CGCATCGTCAATATGTGATGCTGGGCGAGGCCGCCAATCAGACCGACAACGTCTTCAAGAAGCCGTTGCAAGGGCTCGGCAGGGACAATGCCGGGCAGCCGATCCGCGCCGACGATCGCTGGGTGTTCACCGAGGACAATCCCGACCGTGAGCTTTACGTGGCGGCAGGGCTCGCCGCCGCATCCCGTGTGATGAAGAATTACGATCCGAAGCTTGCGGCGGATTCCCTCGCGGCCGCGCGCGATCTCACGAGCAAGGCCTTCGACAGGAGCAAGAATACAGCCAACCGCGTGTTCGCGCTTGCCGAGCTCATCCACGCAACCGGCGACCGCACGCTAATTGCGCGGCTTGTGGCGATGGAGGCCGAGATCCTCGGCAAGGTCGAGCAGTCCGCGTGGATGATCGCGCCAATCCTCGACCGCATTGCCGACGCCGGGTTCAAGCAGCGCCTCGGAGCCGCCGTTGCCGCTTATCAGGCAAATGTGAAGCAGAGCGCGCGGACGGACTCGCCCTACGGCGTCCCATACAAGCCCGATATCTGGGGTGCGGGCTGGAGCATCCAGGAGCGGGGGGTCCGTCAATATTTCTTCCACAAGGCCTGGCCCCAGCACACGGACCCGCAAAGCTTTATCAGCGCGCTGAACTTCGTGCTCGGCGTCCACCCTGGCGAGAACACCATGTCCTTCGCCTCCGGCGTGGGTTCGAAGTCGGCCACAGTCGCCTACGGCACGAACCGAGCCGATTGGTCCTACATTCCCGGCGGAGTGATCTCGGGGACGGCGCTCATCCGGCCCGATTTGCCCGAGCTCAAGATCTGGCCCTTCTTCTGGCAGCAGACGGAATATGTAATGGGCGGCGGCGAGACCAATTTCATGTTCCTCGCCCTTGCGGCCGATGCGCTCTACGGCGAGCGCAAAAAATGAGGCGTGCCGCCGCTGCGCTGGCGCTCCTCAGCCTACCCGTGGCGGCCGAGGCCGCAAAGGTCGCGACCGCGCATTACGGCACCACCAGCGGCGGGCAGCGCGTCGACCAGGTGACGCTCCAGAACGACGGTGGCATGATCGTGAAGATCATCGGCTATGGCGCCATCATCACCGACATCGTCGTGCCGGATCGTCACGGCAGGCGCGCGAATGTCGCCCTCGGCTTTGCAAAGCTGAGCGATTACGAAACCCGCAACAGTGACGGCTTCGGCGCCGTGATTGGACGCTATGCGGGCCGAATCGCCAATGCGCGCTTCATGCTCGGCGCCCGAGAGGTGCGGCTCCAGGCGAATGACGGCCCCAATGCGCTCCACGGCGGACCGGACGGACTCGACAGGAAGGTCTGGAAGGTTTCCCCCTTCAAGCGCGGCAAGGATGTCGGCGCGGTGCTCCGCTATTCGAGTCCGGATGGCGAGCAGGGTTTTCCGGGGAAGCTGGACCTCAGCATCACCTATACGCTGACCGCGGCCAACGCGCTTCGCATCGACTACGGAGCGCGAACAGACCGCCCAACCGTGCTCAACCTCACCAACCACAGTTATTTCAACCTCGGCGGGGCAGGCTCGGGATCCGTCCGCGGCCATGTCCTGCGGATCAACAGCCGCTTTATTCTTGAAACCGACGAGCGGGGCATCCCGACGGGGAAAATCGTCTCCGTCGAAGGAACGCCGTTCGATTTCCAGCGGGCGGTACCGATCGGCTCGCGCATCGACCTGGACCACGCTCAGCTCGCCGGGCGGCGCGGCTTCAATCACAGCTGGCTGCTCGACAATGAAGGGAAGCTGGCATCGGCGGCGGTGGTCACCGACCCGGCGTCAGGCCGCGAGCTTGAGGTGCTGACGACCGAACCATCGCTCCATGCTTATACGGCGAACTGGTTCAGCGGCGAGATACGGGGCGCTCAAGGCAAGCTCTACCGCCCCCACGACGGATTGGCGCTTGAAACACAGCATTATCCCGACGCGCCCAACCGGCCGGACTTCCCTTCCACCGAGCTGAGGCCAGGTGAAACCTTCCGTTCCACCACCGTCTACCGCTTCTCAGCCAGCAGTGAGGCCAAATGATCCGCTTCTTCGTAGCTCTTTTGCTCGCCCTCTGCTCGGTTCCGGCAGCCGCTGAGACCGCGGTCGAGCGCCACGGACAGCTTCGAGTGGAGGGTAGCCGGATCCTCGATCAGCACGGCAGGCCCGTCATTCTGCGGGGCATGTCGCTGTTCTGGAGTCAGTGGCAGCCGCGCTACTACAATTCATCGGCGATCCGCTGGCTGCGCGACGATTGGAACATCACCATCATTCGCGCGGCAATGGCGGTGCACGGCGATGGATATTTGAAGCACCCCGAGCGCGAGACGAGGAAGGTGGAGGCCGTGATCGATGCCGCCACCAAGCTCGGCATCTATGTAATCGTTGATTGGCACGCGCACGAGCCAGAAGCGGCCGCCGCCGGCAAGTTCTTCGCCCGGATCGCTGCCAAATATGGCAGCAGGCCCAACATCATCTACGAGACCTGGAACGAGCCGCTGCGCGAGCACGACTGGAGCCGGGTGATCAAGCCCTATCATGACGCTGTGATCCGGCGGATCCGGGCGCATGATATCGACAATCTGATCGTTGCCGGCACGCCGACTTGGTCGCAGGACGTCGACAAGGCGGCCGCCGACCCGCTGTCCTTCTCCAACGTCGCCTACACCCTCCACTTTTACGCGGGAACGCACCGGCAGGAGCTTCGCGACAAGGCGGCGGCCGCCCTGGCGAAAGGAGCGGCGCTCTTCGTCACCGAATGGGGGACGAGCGAAGCGA
>JALYGI010000070.1 GCA_030777185.1 Pseudomonadota bacterium | reverse complement strand
CGTGAAGGCAGATCGTAAGTATTGTAGTAAAAGACACCGGGGCGCGATCCGTCGGGGGTGCCGCCCTGGTAGGAGCCGCCGGCGTCGGTCTTCTCGCGATAATCGGGGACCGGCCGAATCTCGAGCTTGGTCTTGGGCAGCGTCGAGAACAGCTCGCCTATCCGGGCGTCGACCCGTCTGCCGATCGCGAAATATTCGTCGCGCAGCCATTCCTTGGACTTGGGCTTGAATTTCGGATCCGTGCGGATGTGCTGGAAGAATTGGGCGAGCGTGCCCTTGAAGCCGACCCGGTTCTTGATCGCCTCCATCTCGCTTCGGATGCGCGCCACTTCGCTGAGGCCGAGAGCGTGGACCTCCTCGGCATTCAGCGGCAGCGTCGTGTTCTGCTCGATCAGATAGGTGTAGAGCTGCGGCCCTCCGTTCATGTGGATGAGACCGACGCCCTCGCGCGCAGCGGGCAAATATTCGTTCTTCAGGAAATCGCGCAGGCGCACATAAGCCGGCCGAATCTCGTCGCGAATGACGGCGGCATGGGCAGCGCGCAGCCGCGTCTGATCGGCGGCAGGAATGCCTTGGGGGAATTTCTGCACCGGCCCGTAGAAGGTAGAGCCCTCCACCCCCTGCTTCAGCTGAAGATCGAGCTGGTCGATGATGTTGCGGACGACGAGCTTGGGCTGAACAACGCCTGAGGCCATGCCCTCGCGGAAACGGCTGATGATCTTGTCCACCGCCGCGGCATATTGGTGGTGCCGCTTCAGGTTATTTTCGTAATCGGCGAGCGTCTTGAACGGCGCCACGCCTTGGCCTGAGGCGATGTCGGGATAATAAGTGTGGATGCCGAAGAAGTGGTCGAGGGGGCGGACCGCGGTCAGCGCCAGCATCTCGGGGGTGAGACCGCGCAGCTGCATTTCCGTCTGCCACTGGAAGACGTCATAAGCGAGCTGGTCGGTCGCGGAGAGCGAAGCCCGGTCGATCGCCGCGAGCTGGCGGAGCTCGGTCTCGCCGGCGGCGCGCTCGCCAGCATAATAAGCCTCGCTGATTCCGTCGCCGAGCCGATCAGCATAGCGAAGGTCGCCGCGGAAAAGCGCACTCAGCGGATTGCGGCGCAAATTGCTCTCGTCGCTTCTCTTAAACAGAGCGTGGAGCTGCGCACCCTGGTTTGCCGGTTGGGCCGGAGCGGAGGATGCGGCGCCCTGCGGCTCAGCGGCCACCGGTGCCTGCAACTCTGCCGTAGACGCTGCACAAGCGGAGAGAAAAAGCGCCGCGGCGGTCGCGAGCAAGGCGGATCGGATCACATTGGGTCCTTCAGAACAGAAATGCGGCTGTGTTGCCGCTCTAAAACGGCCGCTTGGCGGTCGCAAGGCTCGGCTGATGGAGGCGTTCGCCTGAACAAGCCGCGAACGCGCCGCCTTATCCGGGAACCTGCGGTATGGCCGCTTCAGAAAATGTTAACCACGAGTGCCTCACCTTCTTCTGACAAGAGGAGGGGTCTCAGCTATGGTGTCGAACCAGCGTTATTTCGAACGTCGTGCAGCCGAGGAAGCGTCGCGCGCTGCGCGCGCCTTCAGCGCGGGTGCCAAGCTTTGGCACCAGGAGCTGGCGGAGAAGTTCAGCAGGCTAGCCAAGTCGGAATAAGCCTGCCGCGCCTGGCGCTCATCGCCGGCGGACGAGAAGCCTAATGCGTAATGGGGGCTGGTGTCGCCACCAACCCCCACTTTCCTAGGGTCCACACTGCGGTGCCGGTGAAGGCATGCACGTCTTCCCTGGCGGATCGGGTTCAGACATGAGCCTTGCGGCTCTTGCCGGTCCCCTCTCGGGTCCCACTCAAGCATCGCTGCCTGGCGGTCCCCAGTCGAGTTCCCGGCCGATATCGCTATCCTGCCGGGTTCCCGTTTGCGGTTCCGCCGCTCGAAAGCCACGGTTCCGCCGGACGGTCCGGAAAGTGGGAGCGGCATGGGCTTTCACCCTGCCTCACGCGTCTTCCTTCGCTCGCCCTGCCGATCGCTTCCACGGCGTTCATCCTCCCGGATGTCCGCCGCTTCCGCGTCGGCAATGACCTAGGGCCTGAGACCGTTGCCGGTCGGCCGCCTTTGGCCACGAGGAGAAGCTGTCACTGTTCGCCGAGTCGCACAAACGAAAATCGCCTGTGGATAAGATGTATAACGGGGATAAGTTTTCGACCTGCCGACACGGTGAACGAGGGCCTTCTCATAAGGTCTAGGCATTCCTGCCCCAGGGCCGCTCCCGATACCATTTCGTGATGATGTACTTCGTGCCCGCCTCCACTGGCATGCCCTGGTGGATGCTGTTCTCGTTCCCCTCGCCATTCTCCCGCAGATTGTTCCAGGCGAGAAGGTTGCCGGCGCGGGGGGTGATCTTGATCTTGGCCTTCGGAAAGAAGGTTTGACCGCCGGCTTCCGGCGCGTTGAGGAAGATCATGAGGGTCCAGGTCCGCTGACCGCCGAGTCTGTCCTGCTCTTCCCAATGCGGGCGGTCGGGGTAGAAATAATCGTGGTGCGGCTTGAATTGCTGGCCCGGCGCGTAGCGCTGGCCTTGGATCGTCTCACCGAAAACCGGATCGATACCCGTGAACGAAGCAATATTGGCTTCGATCCGCTTCGTCAGCGGCGCGTGAGGATCGAGATTGCAGGTCTCGCTCGTGCGGTACTCGGGATCCGGCATCTCCCCGACGATCCGCGAAGGCTCGCGGGTCGCGTCGATCCGGGCGATCAGCGCGGCACAATCCTCCGCCCCCAGGAAATCGCGGCACACGAACAGCTCGAAGCCGGGAGCCGGCACCCGCGTCACTGCGGAGTTAGCGAGGAGCCGCTCCTTGACGGTGCGGCCGATCTCAGCCCGATCCATGCGCCGTCAGTCCACCTCGCGGCCGCGCACCATCACATAGTCGACCTTCTCCAGCACGCGGACATTCTGGAGCGGATCGCCGGTCACGGCGATGAGATCCGCCGAATAACCCGGCGCGATCCGGCCGACCTGATTCTCCAGATCGAGCAGCTTCGCGGCACCGGTGGTGGCGGACGCAATAGCTTCGGCCGGCGTCATTCCGACCGTTTCGACCAGCTGGATGAATTCCTGCGCGTTGCGGCCATGCTCGTAGACGGCGCTGTCGGTGCCGAATATGAGCGGCACCCCGGCGGCTCGGGCGGCACGAG
>JALYGI010000069.1 GCA_030777185.1 Pseudomonadota bacterium | reverse complement strand
CAGCGCAGCCTTGAAGAGCGCTCCGCGCGCCAGCAGCAGCGGTTCGAGCGCCAGCAGCAACGCATCGAGCATCAGCAGGTCGAGCATCGCGCCCACGGTGCCGAGGGTCATCACGACAATGCCGTCGGCGCGGATGGCCTTACTGAGCGTTACCGCCGCCTCGGCGAACGCAACCAGCGGCGTTACGAGCGCAGCCTTGAGCGCGATCGTCACGTGGCCGGCGCTACGGCTCAGGATGTCGGGCACGGCAACGAGCATCGTGAGCTCCACCGGGATTATCGGCGGGAGCACCGGGAGCTGCACCGCGACAACCCGACTCGCCGCGAACATCGCCGCTTTCATCGCGAGGTGAACCGGGAGCATCGCGAGATTCATCGAGATACGCACCGGGGCCTGCATCGCGATTACCGGGAAGAGCATCGTGATTTGCACGCGAGCGACCCGACCCGGCGCGAGCACCGCCGGTTCCACCGCGAAGTGAATCGCGATCACAACCGCTACCACCGCGAATGGGATCGCGGCTGGCGCAACGACCGCCGTTACGACTGGCAGAATTACCGCTTTTCGAACCGAGGTCTGTACAGCCCGGGCTATTATTATTCGCCCTATCGGAATCACAGCTACAGCCGCTTCGGGATCGGAGTGACGCTTGGCTCGGGCTTTTATTCAAGCCGCTACTGGATCAACGATCCTTGGCGCTATCGCCTGCCTGAACCGTTCCCGGGCACGCGCTGGATCCGTTATTATAACGACGTGCTGCTCGTCGACACCTTCACCGGCGAAGTCGTCGACGTGATTTACGACTTCTTCTGGTAGTCGCCCTCACGATTGGCGGGAGGAACAGCAAGGCCCGGAGCGCCAGCCGCTCCGGGCTTTTCGCTTGAAAAGCGTCGGGCTCCTGTCACAGCATCGAGCCGCAACGCTCTTCCAAAGGCCAATCATGCTCTCCCGAATCGCCCTTGCTACATCGCTCGCGCTGGCTGCCGCTCCCGCTGCTGGCGAGACTGTTGTCGTTCATGCCGGCCGTCTGATCACGGACGCCTCGGAACGGCCGCTCGGCCCCTCCACGATCACCGTAGTCGATGGCCGGGTCCAGAGCATAAGCGAAGGACACACCCCCGCGCCCGTCGGGGCTCGCCTCGTCGACCTCACGGGCAAGACCGTGCTTCCCGGCCTTATCGACACTCACGTCCACCTCTCGGGGGAACCCGGCGAACCCTTCTGGCGGGACGCTGTCGATCCGGACGAATGGGCGATGATCCTGGGCGTCAAGAATGCCCGCCTCACCGCGCTTGCCGGATTCACCACCGTTCGCGACGTCGGCTCGCCTCAGCTGGTCGGCTTCACCCTCCGCCGAGCGACCAACGAGGGGCTGATCGAGGGGCCGCGCATCCTCTCCTCCGGGCCGGCTATCTCGATCATCGGCGGCCATGGCGATGTTTCCGGATTCCGCCCCGAGGTCGTCGAGGCGCTGCAGGGCCAGAATACCTGCACCGGCCCCGACCAATGCGCTGCGCGCGTCCGGGAGGCGTCGCGCCTCGGCGCCGACCTTATCAAGATTACCGCGACCGGCGGCGTGCTCTCGCAGCAGGCGCGTGGCCTCGGCCAGCATTTCACCGACGCCGAGATGAAGGCGATCGTCGATACTGCCCATGGCCTCGGCTTGAAGGTCGCCGCCCATGCCCACAGCGCCCGCGGCATCGAGGCGGCGGCGCGCGCCGGCGTCGATTCGATCGAGCACGGCACCTTTGCCGATGCCGCCGCGATCCGTGCGATGAAAGCATCCGGAACGGCGCTGGTCCCCACGCTTATGGCCTTTACCGGCGTTCGCGAGGGGCTGGCGAAGAATGCGTTCACGCCGCAAGTCGCCGACAAGGTTCGGATGACGCTGAACGAGGTCGGCAAGGCCGCTCGTGCCGCCCGAGCCGCCGGGGTGCCGCTCATATTCGGCACCGACAGCGCCGTCTACGAGCATGGCCGCAACGCGCAGGAATTCATCCAGCTGGTCGAAACGGTCGGAATGACGCCGGCCGAAGC
>JALYGI010000068.1 GCA_030777185.1 Pseudomonadota bacterium | reverse complement strand
TCGACTCAAGGCGGCACGCCAGGAGACCGGCGAGCCCGACGCACTGATCAACGGCCGCGGCACGATCGAAAGCCAGCGCGCGGTCGTTGGCGTCCAGGACTTCGCCTTCATGGGCGGCTCGATGGGATTGGGGGTCGGCGCGGCCTTCCTGGTCGGCGCGCGCGCCGCGATCGAGGACCGCTGCCCCTACATCATCTTCACCGCCGCCGGCGGCGCGCGCATGCAGGAGGGCATTCTCTCGCTGATGCAGATGCCCAAGACAACGGTGGCCATCGCCGAACTTCGCGAGGCGGGCCTCCCCTACGTGGTCGTGCTGACCGATCCGACAACGGGCGGCGTCACGGCCTCCTACGCGATGCTCGGAGACGTGCAGATCGCGGAGCCGGGCGCGCTCATCGGCTTTGCCGGCCGCCGAGTGATTGAATCGACCATTCGCGAAAAGCTTCCCGAAGGATTTCAGCGGGCCGAATATCTGCTCGAACATGGCATGGTCGACATGGTCGTAGAGCGCCGCGAATTGCGCGAACGCCTCGCGCAGCTCATCTCCTACCTAACGCCGCACAAGGCTGCGGCGTGACCACTCCCCCTCCCTGAAGGGAGGGGCTAGGGCCCAGACCTAGATGCCCGACCATGCCGTTTCCGATTCTCCCCTCGTTCAGCGCCAGCTCGACCGCCTCGCAACGCTTTCGCCGGGCGCGGACGTGCTTGGCCTGGAGCGCATCTCCGGCCTGCTCGCCCGGCTCGGCAATCCAGAGCGCGACTTACCGCCCGTTTTCCACGTCGCCGGGACCAACGGCAAGGGCTCGACCTGCGCCTTCCTCCGCGCCGCGGTCGAGGCAGCGGGGCTCAAGGCGCATGTTTATACGAGCCCGCATCTGGTGCGCTTCAACGAGCGGATTCGCCTTGCCGGCAAGCTGATCGACGACGAGCCGTTGGCAGAGCTGCTCGCGGAGGTGCTGGACGCATCGGGCGGCATCGATCCCAGCTTCTTCGAGGTCACCACGGCTGCGGCATTCCTTGCTTTCATCCGCGAGCCCGCCGACGCGGCGATCGTGGAGGTCGGCCTTGGCGGCCGTCTTGACGCGACCAACGTAATCCCCGCGCCTGCAATCTGCGGCATCGCTCAGCTTGGGCTCGATCACCAGTTTTTCCTCGGCGACAGGATCGAGGCCATCGCCGCCGAAAAAGCTGGCATCGCCAAAGCGGGCGTGCCGCTCGTCACCCAGCATTATCCCGATCGCATCGCCAACCGCATCGGAGAAGCCGCGGCGGCGGCGGGCGCGACCTGGCTGCCGCGCGGCGGCAAATGGGACGCCGCCGCCTACGGCCAAAAACTCCATTACCGCGACGAGCAAGGAAAGCTCGACCTGCCCCTCCCCCGCCTCCACGGTGCTCACCAGGCGATGAACGCGGGCCTCGCAATCGCGATGCTGCGGCATCAGCGCTCCATCCAGGTTCGCGAGTCGGCCTTACGGGCGGCGATGGGGTGGGTGGAATGGCCCGCGCGGCTGCAGCGACTCGCATCGGGGCCGCTGCACGATCTGCTTCCGTCAGGTTCGGAGCTCTGGCTCGACGGCGGCCACAACCCGGCAGCGGCGCGGGCGATCGCCGACCATTTCCGAGCTTATGTGCCTGCCGGCCGCCCCTTTCACATTGTCTTCGGCCTGCTGGAGAACAAGGATGCGGCAGGTGTGCTGAAGCCGTTCCGCAACCGCGCCATCACGCTTCACGCCATCCCGATCGAGCGCCATCCCCATCACAGCCCGGACCTGTTGGCGAAGGCAGGTCGAGACGCGGGGTTAAGCGCGGTGCAGGCCGAAAATGTGGAATCCGCCCTCGGCTGGATCGCGCGCCATGCCGACCGCAGCCAGCCTCCGATCGTGCTGATCCTCGGCTCGCTCTACCTTGCCGGCGAAGTCCTCAGGAAGAATCGTCAGGCGCCGAGCTGAGGCTCGCCCGGGTTGCCAAAGGAGCTGGTACGGGCTCAGCGGCCCGGCGCGGGCTCACCCTCGGGGCCATCCCGCCGCGCGTCGCCTTCGCCAATGGTACCCGCAGTTCCGATAGAGGAGTCGATCAGCCCTGCGCGCATCATAAGCCAGAACAGGATGATTCCCGGCAAGGCCACTATTGTGGTTATCAGGTAGAAGTTCACATAGCCGAACGTCTCCACGAGGCCGCCCGCCGTCGTTCCGGTGAGGAAGCGCCCGAGCACGCTCGCCGCGGCCGAGATGAGCGCATATTGCGAGGCGGTGAAG
>JALYGI010000067.1 GCA_030777185.1 Pseudomonadota bacterium | reverse complement strand
GCCTGATCGAATGGCACAACCGGCACCGTTTCTGCAGCAAATGCGGGACGGCGACGGCCCTTTTCCGCGCCGGCTGGGGCCGCAGATGCGCTGCCTGCGAGGCCGAACATTATCCGCGCGTCGATCCGGTCGTGATCATGCTGGCCGAGCATGAGGGCCGCGTCCTGCTCGGCCGCCAGCCGCAATATCCGCCAGGCCGCTATTCCGCCCTTGCCGGCTTCGTCGAGCCTGGCGAGTCGATCGAGGAGGCGGTCGCTCGCGAATTCCAAGAGGAGGCTGGCATCCGGGTCCGGGGCGTCCGCTACGTAGCGAGCCAGCCCTGGCCGTTCCCCGGCTCGCTGATGATCGCCTGCATGGCACAGGCGCAGTCGGACGCGCTCACGATCGACCGGACCGAGCTCGAGGACGCCCATTGGTTCGATCGCTCTGCCGTCGAAGCCGCGCTCGGCGGCGATCCGGACGCACCCTTCCAGGCGCCGCCTCGTTTCGCGATCGCGCACACGCTCCTCGCCCACTGGACCCGCCGAAGCTGACTGGCTTGCCCAGCATCGCCTCGGCAACTAAAGGGGCGGCAATTCATTCATCATCCTGCGCGCCCTGTGCCTTGCGGCTGCGCTTCTTTCGGAGGGAATCAGGTCGGCATGGACAATCGGATGAACACGATTGCGGGCTGGGTGCTTGGCGCAGGCATCGTCGCGCTCGGCGCCTCCATCGTTACCGGCGAGATGTTCCATTCCGAGCGGCCCGAGAAGATGGGCTACCCGATCGAAGGCGTTGAAGAGGAAGGCGAGGCCGGGGCCGAGGCCGAGCAGCCGATCGCGGCGTTCATGGCGGCCGCCGACGCAGGCAAAGGCGAAGCGGTCTTCAAGAAGTGCGCGGCCTGCCATACGGTGACCCCGGGAGGAGCGAACGGCCTGGGCCCGAACCTGCACGCGATCATGGGCGCGCCAATCGCCGGCAAGCCGGGCTTCGCCTATTCGGACGCGCTCAAGGGCAAGGGCGGCACCTGGGATTGGGAGGCGATGAGCCAGTGGCTGAAATCGCCCAAGACCTTCGCGCCCGGCACCAAGATGACCTTCGCCGGCCTGTCCAAGCCTGAGGATCGCGCCAACCTGCTGGCCTGGCTCAACGCGCAGGGCAGCAATCTTCCGCTGCCGCCGCCTCCTGCCGCCGGCGGCAGTCCGGCTCAGGCTGCCGCCGAGGCGGGCGACCAGACCCAGGCCGCGGCCGACAAGGGCGAAGACGAGCCGGTGCTGACCGAAGGCCAGGCCGCCAAGCAGCCCGAAGGGCGGGTGATGCACGAGGGCGCACCCTCGGTCGCCGGCCGCGAAGGGCAGGCCAAGAACAAGAGCAAGAGCGAATAGGGCGCGCCGGGGATGGTCAGCAGCCATTCGAACGGCAGGCGCTCGTCTCAAAGGCCCGGGCCTGGTGAATGCCAATCTGCCCTCCGGCCATGCCGGGCCCGCGCGGCCGACGCAAGGCGTTAGACCGAAGAAGATGAGGCTACAGCCAGCCTAGCTCGCTTGCCTGGCGATCGCTTCCTTGTCGCCATAATATCCGCAGATATAGTCCCAGGCCTCCTCGGCCGTTTCGACGAATTTGAAGAGATTGAGGTCGTTCGGCGAGACCACGCCCTCCTCGACGAGCGCGTCGAAATTCACCACCCGCTCCCAGAATTCGCGTCCGAACAGCACGATCGGCAGCGGCTTGATCTTGCCGGTCTGGATCAGCGTCAGCAGCTCGAACCCTTCATCGAAGGTGCCGAACCCGCCCGGGAAAATGGCGACGGCGCGCGCGCGGATGAGGAAGTGCATCTTGCGAAGCGCAAAATAGTGGAATTGGAAGCTGAGGTGCGGCGTCACATAGGGGTTGGGCAGCTGTTCGTGCGGGAGCACGATGTTGAGGCCGACCGAATCCTGGCCTTCGTCGGCGGCGCCGCGATTGGCCGCTTCCATGATCGAGGGGCCGCCGCCTGAGCACACCACGAACTGCTTCTTTCCCTCGGCCGATTTCGGCACGCGGCTGGCGATGCGGGCAAGCTTGCGCGCCTCATCATAATATTTCGATTTTGCCCGGAGCCGCTCCGCTATCTGCCGCTGGTGATCGGTGATCGCGTTCTGGACGAGCGTGTCCGCCTTGGATGGCTCGGGAATGCGAGCCGATCCATAGAAGACGAAGGTGG
>JALYGI010000066.1 GCA_030777185.1 Pseudomonadota bacterium | reverse complement strand
CCGCAGCTCGCGAACCTACATACAAACCTGATGGACCTCGAGTGGTGGCGTTGGCGCCGTACTGAGCGACCGCTGATCGCGTTCGCGCAGGAGGTGCGATCGCACTTCCTCGGCCATATTGGCGTCGTGGGCGCTGACGCGCTCTTCTCCCCATGGTTCTGGGGCCCCGGCTACCCTGTCTTTAGCGAGTTGGACTTAGGCGGCTACTTGACGCCCGCTGACGGGACCAAAGGAACTTATCTACGTCTCTCTGACAGCCTTTTCTGGGATGCGTCTCCGCATCCGAGGACGAACAAGAACAGGGCTCTGCTTCACAAGCGGCCACGGGAGCAGATTGCGCGTAGGCCAGGGGCCGGACGTACGGCAGGGTCCGCTAAGCGCCAATGCCGGTCCTTCCGAGCGCGATCCCCGCTGCCCGAATTCGGACGTTTGTTCAGCTTCCTCCGGTGTCACCGTTAGCGGCAATACACGCTGCAACGTAGAGAAAAGCTTGCCATGATATTCCTGCCTTCCTGGTTTGAGGCAAACGTGCTCCGCGGAGGCTAGCTCGCTATCTGCTTTCTGAGGCTGATCCGGATCGAGCGGCCAACCGGATCGAGGTAGGAGGGCTGGTAGCTGAGAGGGGTCATCCCGCCGGCGTCTCGAACATGGATGCGGCGGTCGAGCAGATTGTCGACGGCGAGCGTGACCCGGAGGCCCTTCAGCCAGTGATGCTCGCCTGGACCCATGGCTTGCTGCCCGAGATCGGCAAAGAGCCTCAAGTTCACGGTCGCCAGGCCGGAGAAGAAGAGATCGCTTCGGGTGCCGCTGTGTTCGCCTGGGGTTCCCCGCACGAATGTGCCGCTCTGCCAGTTGGCGCTGAGCCGCGCCCCCAGACCCGCCTTGAAGAGCCCGGCTTCCAGCTGCAAAATGTGGCGCGGTCGGCCCCCGCGGCTGCCGGAGGCGGAGCCGTTCAGCAGGTCGAGCTTCGGCAGGCCATCGCGGACAAGCACCTCGTCCTTGAGGCGCCAAGTGTGGAAGAGCGCCAGCTGGACGCGGCCTGCGCCTGGCCCTTTACCGCCGAACCCGGCCGAATAGTTGACGCCCCAGCGCAATTCTTCCTGTGCCGAACGCTTGAAATTAACTGGCCGCGCGTCAATCCGCACCAGTTGTCCTTGATCGGCGCGAATGAAGCGCTCTGGAAAAGCCGCTTCCAGCTCGACCGTTGCCGCCGGGAAGGCGGTGATCGGATTACGAATTTTCGTATTCGTATATTCGGCGCTGAGGGTGAGTTCGGCCTCCACGGGCCTCACCGTAAGCGCGACGCTCCTCAGCTTGCGGTTCCCGACGCGGAGAGCTGGATTACCACCCTCGAGTTGCTCGACCAGCACGGTCTCGCCACGCGCAAAGTCGAACAGGGGGACGGTGGGAGTGAGCAGCGCTGGATCGCCAAGTTGCTGGATGCTTGGCGCGCCCTCATCATCCGCGAAGGAGGCGGACAGCCTCACTTTGCTGCTCGGCGACCAGTTGATCCCATAGCCGATCGTGCGAAGGGTTCCGAAGTCCGACAGATGCGCGACCGCGCCGTTGAGATTGGCCGACAAATTTCCGAGCCAGCCAAGAACGCCTCTCGCGCGGCTGGCGATCGGCAGATCGAAGCTCGCCTGCAGGCTCGGCTTGCGCCGCGACAGATCGGCGCGCTGTTCGAGGCCGGAGCCGCGAACGTGGCTGCTGTAGACTCGCCTCTCGAAACCCGCCTTGAGGCTTGCAGAAAGTGCGCCAGCGGGCAGTTCCAGGACGGGTCCGTTGGCGACGAACTCGGCATTGGCGGTGTCGCTGGTGGTCTCCGCGCGTTCATCCCGGCGGGGTGCCCCCGTTAGAGTTTCGCTCCTGCTTCGGCCGTAATTCGCAGTCGCCGACCACTGCCAGGCTGCAAGCCCGCCGTTGATCGACACGCCAAGATGTCCCGCGATGCTCCCGCTCTTCCGGGTGAGTGGATCGGCGGAGGCGTCCGCGGAGTCGAGCCCGAGGAGGGCGAGGCTCGAGCCGGCATCGAGGCGCGCTTGGATGGTCGCCGATACGTTGCCGCCGATCGAGCCATTGAAGGTGCCGCCGGCGGAGAAACGTTCGCTCTGGGGCAGCAATGTCCGGTGGCGTCCGGCGTCGAGCGGCGAATCCTCCGGCTGAATGATGTCGCGCTCGCTTTCCTTGAGCGGCGCCAACTGCTGGTATCGCGCATCGAGGCTCCAGCGCCCCCCGGCGTTGATCCTCACCATGTCGAACTCGCTGTGGTAGCTGCCCCGGCCCCCTCCCGTCGCCGAACTCGCTTCGGCTTGCGTGGTGGCAGCACCGAAACCGGGGCGAAGCAGGAAGTTCACCACGCGCTGCTCCGGGCGGAACCCGTGTCTAAGCGCCATCTCTTCGGAAAATATCTCCACGCGAGCAATGGCTTCGGGAGGCATCGCTCCGATCTCGGAAAAGCTCGCGACGCGGCGTCCGTTCAGGAGCATGATCGGCGGGCCGCTGCCGCGAGCGCTGCGCGTAAGGGGCTTCAGTGCGTCCAGGAGTTCGGCCAAATTTGCTGCGGCATAGGCCTGGAGGTCCTCGGGTCGGAGCCGGTATTCCGGAGCGATGTCACTTGCGGAATTGCCGAAGCGATCGCCCGTGACGATTATTTCTTCTTCCGCGGAAGCCTCCACCGGGGCTGGCCGCTCCGCAGTCGCTGCGGCGTGGCTGCTGCCCGCGAGGAGCGCGGCCCAGACGCATCTGCGCAAGCTCACTCGAGACATTCGGCTGCCTCTCGCTCGATCATGCCGAAGCTGCAGCGAGAGGCATGGAAGACGTCCGGAACCTCGCCGTTCGCCCCGACAAGCTTCGGATAAGGGTTGAAGAAGCTCGGAACCGCGCCGATCGTGCTGCCAAGCTCCGGAAGAAGAAGGCCGCCAGGGGCAGCGGTGGCAGGCAGGAGCAACGGCCGCTGTCCCCCAAGCCCCCCCACCAGAACCACCGTTCCGTCGGAACGATATTCTTCCCGACACTCGATTCCACCGGCCGGGGAAGCGCTTGTGGAACCCGTAGTGGCCTTTGCTTCAGCTGCCGCAGGGGCGGCCTTGCCGGCGATCGCCGGCGATCGTGCGACGTCAGCGGGTGGCGCCGGCGCCGACAGGAACAAAGCAAAAGCAGCGATTGCGGATGCATTCATGACGCTCTCCCTCGTCGTGCGGACCGCCGCGTCCATCCGGACTGCGGCCGGTGAGCTGGCGAGCGCAAGAAGCGGGCCCGCCAGCTTTCCCCTCGGGCCCGCTATTTGATGGCCGGGTTGCGATCTGCCGCCGGGTTGAGCGGAGACAGATTGCCCTCGATCTGGTAGCAGCCGTCCGAGCGCCCGCCCCCGGAAGCGTCGGGGCCGTGATGCGCGGTTTCCAGCCCGTACCAGGCGGCGTTGTTGTTGTGCTGAGGGGACGTTTCGCACGACATACGCCTGCCGTCGGCACCCACCAGGAAGGGCGGATGGTTGGCGCCGTTGGCGAGAACCTGGCCGTTCTTTTCGATCGTGTGGGGATGCGCGAAGGCAGAGCCCGCCACCGCGGCCGCGGCTGCCGCGGCCATCATGAGTCTCGATGTGCTGTTCATTTCAGATG
>JALYGI010000065.1 GCA_030777185.1 Pseudomonadota bacterium | reverse complement strand
CAAGGATTGGGAAAGCGCCGTCTTCTCCCTCGATCAGCCGGAAAAGACGCGTCAGCTCCTGGCCGATGAAATCGCCCGGCGCACGGCCCACGGCGGCGGCGGCGGCCGGCGAGAGGCTGGTGAAGCGCAGTGAATCGTCCACCTCCCAGATCCAGTCGGCCGCGGCGCGGAGGAAATCGGCCTCGCGTTCGGCATCGGGTGCGTCAATTGGCGCGCGGGGCGCGCGCTCGCTCCAGCTCAGGATCGAAAGCTCGACCGTCTCGCCAGTCGGCTGCGCGCGGACCCAGAGATCGAAGTCGGTGGTGGCATCGGCAACGATCACCGAGCGCGAGATGACGATGCCGAGGCGCCGGGCGAGCCTCGCCAGCGTCGCGACCTGCGGGAGCGCCAGGACGCCGCCCTCCTCTCCCCCAGCGCGAAGCTGGAGGCCGGCGAGCTCACGGTCAGCCTCTATGAGACGCCCCTCCGCATCGACGCGACCGCGGATCGGCTCCTCGTCAGTCAAGCGCATGCTCATGCGGACAGCTCCGCGATCGCTTCGCGATAGCCGGGATTGACCTGCCAGAGGCGGAGTGCGTCTCTGGCTGCCGCAGGGCTGGTGACGTCGAAAAGATCGACTTGCGAGGGCACCTCCTCTTCCGAAGCGGCCAGCGCAAGGAGGATCGAGACGGCTTGCGCGCGCTCGATGCCCGCGGCCTTCAGGAGGAAGACGGGGCCGCGTCCTCTAGGATCGCAGATGATTTCCCAGGACGACACATGGCTGAGCAATGCGCGCACCCCGAGACCCGCGAGGAACAGGGGCAACGAGCCTTCGGAAAGGGCGCGCTCAATGAACGTGTCGGTCAGGCGTTCGGTCTCGTGAAGGCGCTTGGCAAGGCGCATCGCCCGCGCCTCGAGCGCATCTCCCTCGTCGTAAGCCGCGAGGAGGCGCTCGGCAGCGGCGACGATCGCCCAATCGGCCGCGACCGGATCAAACCCATGCACGGCAATCATATAATGGCGGAGCGCGGCGGCAACGCGCCAGACGAGACGGTGCGCCAGCTCCGCGGAAAGTTCGGTTCGGGCCGCTGCCGGTTCGCTGAACGAGTCGAAGCGTCGGCTTTGGGCGATCAGGATCGCCATGGCGTGCTCGGCGACGTGGGGATCGCGATCCTTGATGAACTCGATGAGGATCGGCATTTCTCCCGCACCGCGGCCACGGGCGCGCCGATGCTCCTCTGTGCGGCGGACGAGTGCCGACACCAGGCCTGTGTCCGGCTGAGCAGCGGATCGTTCCAGCACCGGGCCTGCGATCGACACCTGCCCCGAGCTGAAGGCCGCGGCGAGCCCCTCATGTGACTGCACCGCGCCGGCTTGTATGAGGCTGGCCCGCAGCTCGTCCTCGACCGTGCGGACAAGCTTGGCATAGAGTGCGGTGACGGTGGTGCGCTGCCAGTCGCTGAGGCGAAGCCGCTCGGGGAGCGCAAGATCGGCTGCGGCCACGGCCAGACGCTCGCGCGCGGCGGCATGGAGCAACCGCGCGTCGTCCTCCCTGCCTTGAGGCTTCGTCAGCCGTTGATCGGACATTCACTGCCCTTAGCGCGATTGGGGTTAAACTGTCGCTAATCCTGCGCGGCCGAACTCCTGCGCCGGTGAACCTCGCGCTGCACCCAGAAGAAGGACCCGGCCGCATAAGAGGCAAGCGCGATCAGCGCCGATGTCCACGCGCCGCCGATCGCGAACGGCAGCAGGATCCAGATCATGTTCTTGGGTTCGGCTAGCCAGATTTCGCCCCCAACCTTTCGGCCGGCCCACTCCAGCCGCAAGGCGAGCATGAACGTGATTGTCGCCGCGACCACGGCCATGCACCCCCAGCCGCGCGTTCCGGTGAGATGCCAGCCAAGCGCAGTGAGCGTGAGCGCCGCGACCAGCGGGAGCGTGTAGCTCCACCAGTCGGGCGGCTCGCTGCCCTCCATGCGCAGCTTCGAGAGCCGCTCGGCCGATCCTGCGAGCGGAGTGGAAAGAAGGAGTATGGCGAGACCCGCGGCAAGCCAGCCCTTGGCGAACAAGAGGCCGCCGAGACCGACTGCCGTGACGGCGGCGATATACAGCCAGGCCGGCGTGACGGCGCTCGGCATCAGGGCGTGGGTCAGCGACTGTTCGACGGGGCCGAGCAGGTAGCGAGAAATCCAGCTGCCGCTTGGCGCACTGGCGCCGGCGACGATCACGGCCTCGGCTTCGGCGAGGTCCCGCGCGCTCTCCGCTATTGTCAGGCGATCATCGGCGGCCTCGCCGCGCAAGGCGAGTTGGCGCGCGCCGCTCTGGACAGCCTGGCGCAAAAGCGTTGATTGCAGGTCCCATTCCCCCAGCATCACGGCGGTTCGCCCGAGCATCGAGCCTTCGACAA
>JALYGI010000064.1 GCA_030777185.1 Pseudomonadota bacterium | reverse complement strand
CCCAAGACCCGGGGTTCCCGCGTGACGGGCGGCTCAGCTGATACAAGGGGCTCGGAGGGAGTAGGTGGCTCGGCGAGCGGTTCCGCGCGAGCTGCCGGCCGAAGCGGAGCCGGCGGACTCTTGATGACGGACTGTTCCGCCAGCCGCGGGGGCAGAGATGAACGCCTTTGCGACGATGGCTGCTCTTGTGCGGGCGTCTGCGGCCGAGCGCCGAAGTGCAGCAATCCTCGAAGGAAGTTCTTCATCAGGCTCCCGCCTCCACACGGTCCGACAGGAGAACGTTCCTGGCTCCGACTTGCTCCAGTAGGCCTGTGATCGCCGTGCTTTCCGAGCCGTCAGGCGATCCGAGCTGACTGGAAAGCACTCAAAAGCTGATCCAGCCTGCTCTGATGGAGGTCTAGGCGGCCTGCGGGAAATGGCGGCGGAGCAGCCCCGTACCGGTCATCCCGGTGTCGACCAGCGCCAGCGCTGAACCGCAGAAACCGCATTCAGCCGATAGACGTCCGACATACCAGTGCGTCCGGCCGCAGCTCGGGCAATGGTTCACCTCACCGCGACGATACACGACGTGGAACCCGCGCGACTCGGGATCAAAATGAAAGGCCCTCTCGTCCAACTCCGCGGGATTCAACATCTTCCTTGCTCCTCGTCCAGCTCTCCTATCAAAGCGAGGCGCCGCGACGAAGCGTTCTATCGCATCGGTGAGTTGAATAAGTGGTGAACGTTGCGGCCCCGCAACGTGAATTTGAATCAGCAGCAATCGAGGTGAGCTTTTCCCGCATAAGGAGGTGAGCTTTTCCCGCATAAGATGCTGCCGATCCGAGCCGGTGAGGGTGTAGGTGCTTCAAGCGGCGAGCGGCGTCTCATCCTCCCTAGTCCGCAGGTTTCGACGGAACAGACCCGTTCCGCTCATCCCGCCGTCCATGAGCGGCAGCGCGGTTGCGCAGAAGCCGCATTCGGCGAGCATTCGCCCGATCATCCAGTGGCTTCGGCCGCAGCCGGGACAATGGTTGATCTGATCCGGCCGGTACACGACGTGGTAGCCGCGAACCGCAGGATCATGCGGCAGAAAGCCGCTGCCGGTCCGGTCGACTATGTTCAACATGGGTTCGGGCCTCCTCGTTCGAGGCCTTTCTATCCGAGTCCCGAAGGCGCAACTTTGGTGCTTCGACGAAACGATCAGCTGAGTCGATCAAAGACGAAACGCACGCGAAGCGCGACGAGCGGTGGATGCCCCTGTCGGTGAAAACATCGAGGAGAAGGTAGCGGAGGTCCCGGATCATCGGCGTGCCTCTCCGCCCGATGCTCAGCCCAAGGCCTTCCTCAGCAGCTCGTTCACCACCGCGGGGTTGCCCTTGCCCTGCATCGCCTTCATCGTCTGGCCGACGAAGAAGCCGAACAATTTGTCCTTGCCGCCGCGATATTCGGCGACCTTGTCGCCATTGGCAGCGAGCACGTCAGCGATTACGGCTTCGATGGCGCCGGTGTCGCTGGTCTGTTTGAGGCCGCGCTCCTCGACGATCCGCGACGGGTCCTGGCCCGTTTCAAGCATGATCTCGAATACTTGCTTGGCAAGGCTGCCCGACACGGTGCCGTCGGCAACGAGGCCGAGAAGCTCCGCACCCTGCCGAGGGGTGACGGGGCTTTCCTCAATGCTCCGCCCGAGACGGTTGAGTGCTCCGAACAGGTCGCCGATCACCCAATTGGAAGCCTGGCGGGCAAGGTCAGAGCTGGGAAGCGCGGCGAGCAAAGCTTCGAACCAGCGTGCGGTCTCGACCTCGGCGGTGAGCACGGCGGCATTGTAAGCGGGGAGGCCGAGTTCCTTCTCGTAGCGCCGGCGCTTGGCGTCCGGAAGCTCCGGAAGGCTGGCGCGGCAATCCTCGAGAAAGCGGTCGTTCAACTCGAGCGGCAGGAGGTCGGGATCGGGAAAGTAGCGGTAGTCATGCGCGTCTTCCTTGGACCGGAGCGAGCGCGTCTCGCCCTTGTCCGGGTCGAACAGCCGGGTCTCCTGGACGATCGCCCCGCCGCTTTCGAGGAGATCGACCTGGCGGTTCGCCTCATATTCGATCGCGGCCATGATGAAGCGCACCGAATTGACGTTCTTGGTCTCGGTCCGGGTGCCGAAAGGCTGCCCGGGCCTGCGCACGCTGACATTGACGTCGGCCCGCATCGAGCCCTGCTCCATATTGCCGTCGCAGGAGCCGACATAGCGGAGAATCGATCTGAGCTTGCGAACGTAAGCGCCTGCTTCTTCGGGGCTGCGCATGTCGGGCTTGGAGACGATCTCCATCAGAGCGACGCCCGAGCGATTGAGGTCGACATAGGAGAAGCTGGGATGCTGATCATGCATCAGCTTGCCGGCGTCCTGCTCGATGTGGATGCGTTCGATGCCCACCGTCTTGGCCGATGCTTCATCCTTCTCGTCGAGCAGGATCTCGATCTGCCCCTCGCCGACGATCGGGTGGTAAAGCTGGCTGATCTGATATCCTTGGGGAAGGTCGGCATAAAAATAGTTCTTCCGATCAAACCGCGACCAGGAGTTGATCCTTGCTTCCAGGGCCATGCCGGTGCGCACCGCCTGCCGGACGCACTCCTTGTTGAGCACCGGGAGCATGCCCGGCATGGCGGCATCGACGAGGCTCACCTGGCTGTTCGGCTCGGCGCCGAATTCGGTCGAAGCGCCCGAGAACAGCTTGGCTTTGGAGGTGACCTGTGCATGGACCTCGAGGCCGATCACGACCTCCCACTCGCCCGTGGCGCCCTGGATACGATAGCTGCTCACCACCATGCCTCCGGTCGTGCGGTGAAGCCGGCGCGCTGTTCCAGCGCAAGGCCGGCGTTGAGGACGCCCTGCTCGTCCAGGGGTTTGCCGATGATCTGGAGCCCAAGGGGAAGCCCTTGCTCGTTAAGACCCGCCGGCACGGACATGGCCGGAAGGCCGGCAAGGCTCGCGGGCACGGCGAAGACATCGTTCAGGTACATGGCGATGGGATCGTCGGTCTTTTCGCCCAAGCCAAAGGCTGCCGAGGGGGCAGTAGGCGTGAGGAGGAGGTCGCACGCTCCCCACACGTTCTGGAAGTCGCGGGCGATCAGCGCCCTCACCTTCTGCGCCTGGTTGAAATAAGCGTCGTAGAAGCCTGCCGAGAGGACATAGGTGCCGATCATGATGCGGCGCTTCACCTCGGCCCCGAAGCCGGCGGCGCGGGTCGCGTTGTACATGTCGGCAAGGCCGGCCCCTGCCCCACTTGCCGTCTCCGGCAGCTCGCGAAGGCCGTATTTGACCCCGTCATAGCGGGCGAGGTTCGACGAGGCCTCGGCCGGCGCAATGATATAATAGGTCGGGAGCGCGTAGCGCGTATGCGGAAGCGAGACCTCGACGATCTCGGCGCCGGCGTCGCGAAGCCAGGCGATGCCTTGATCCCAGGCGCGGTCGATCTCCGCGGGAACGCCCTCGATCCGATATTCCTTCGGAATACCGATGCGCTTGCCGCGTATGTCGGCCGAGAGGTTCGCCTCCCATTGCGGCACGGGGAGATCGAGAGAGGTCGAATCCTTCGGATCGAACCCAGCCATGGCTTCGAGCATGATTGCGCAGTCGCGGACGTCCTGCGCCATCGGCCCTGCCTGGTCGAGCGAGGAGGCAAAGGCCACCATGCCGTAACGCGAGCAGCGGCCGTAGGTCGGCTTGATGCCGGCGATGCCGGTGAAGGCGGCAGGCTGACGAATCGAGCCGC
>JALYGI010000063.1 GCA_030777185.1 Pseudomonadota bacterium | reverse complement strand
ACGTACATCTGATCGGCTATTGCGTCGCCGGCACCACCCTCGCCGCCACTTTGGCGCTGCTCGAAGCGCGCGACGAGGCCGACAAGGTGGCGAGCGCGACCTTCTTCACCGCGCAAGTCGATTTCTCCGAGGCGGGTGACCTCAACCTCTTCATCAGCGACGACCAGATGCAGATGATCCAGCAGCTCTCCGACAAGGGCTATATGGACGGCCGCTACATGGCGCTCACCTTCAACATGCTGCGCGGGCGCGATCTCATCTGGAACTACGTCACCAACAATTATCTGATGGGCGAGGAATATCCGCCTTTCGACCTGCTCCACTGGAACGGCGACACGACCAACCTGCCCGCCAAGTGGCACCAGGCCTATCTTCGCGACCTCTACCGGGACAACAAGCTCGTCCAGCCGGGCGGGATCACGATCGACGGGACGCCGATCAATCTCAACCGGGTGAAGACGCCGACCTATGTCCAGGCCGGCCGCGAGGACCATATCGCCCCCGCCCACAGCGTTTGGAAGGTGACCCGCCACTTCCAGGGGCCGGTGCGCTTCGTGCTGGCGGGGTCAGGACATATTGCGGGCGTGGTGAACCCGCCCGACGCTCAGAAATACCAATATTGGGTCAATGAGGAGAAGGTCGACACGCTCGAGGAATTCATCGCGGGCGCGACCGAAGTGAAGGGCAGCTGGTGGCCGGACTGGATCCAGTGGATCGATCGCAAGTCGGACACCAAAGTCCCCGCCAAGGGAGCCCGCATTCCCGGCAAGGGCAAATTGAAGGCGATCGAGGACGCGCCCGGCAGCTACGTCAGAGGGCGCTGAGACCGCCAGATTGCAGCATTTCGGCGTCCTGATCGTCGGCGCCGGCCATGCCGGCGCGCAGGCCGCCATCCTGCTGCGCCAGCTCGGCTTCGAGGGCAGCATCGGCCTGGTCGGCGCCGAGCCGGAGCCGCCTTACGAGCGTCCCCCTCTCTCCAAAGATTATCTCGCGGGTGAGAAGCCGTTCGAGCGCATGCTGATCCGGCCTGCTTCATTCTGGCCTGAACGGAGGATCGAACTGATCCCCGGCACGCGGATCGCCGCGGTCGACCCGGCGCAGAAACTCGCCGCCGCGGAGGATGGGCGGGTTTTCGGCTATGGATCAATGATCTGGGCGGCCGGAGGTTTTCCCTACCGCCTCAGCTGCGAGGGTGCGGAACTTGCGGGAGTTCACGTCGTCCGCTGCCGCTCCGAAGTCGATGCGATCCGGAGCGAGCTTGGCGAGGCCCGGCGCGTGGCGGTGATCGGCGGCGGCTATGTCGGGCTCGAGACTGCCGCGGTGCTGAACGGGCTCGGCAAGGAGGTCGTGCTCCTCGAAGCTGTGGACCGGCTCCTGTCGCGGGTCGCGGGCCCTGAGATCTCCCATTTCTACGAGGCGGAGCACCGCGCCCGCGGCGTCAAGCTGATGCTTGGCGCGCGCGTGGAGCGGATCGACGGGGACGCGCGTGCGGAAGCCGTGCGGCTGCGGGACGGAGAGAGGATCGCGGCCGACATGGTGATCGTCGGCATCGGCATCGGCGCGGCGACAGGCCCGCTTCAGGAAGCGGGCGCCGTAAGCGGCAACGGCGTCCATGTCGACGCGCATTGCCGGACGAGCCTGCCCGACATCTATGCGATCGGCGACTGCGCGGCGCACGAGAACCGCTTTGCCGGCGGGGCGCGGATCCGGCTCGAATCGGTCCAGAATGCTCATGACCAAGCGGCCAGCGCGGTGAAGCACATAATCGGCCGCCCCGAGCCTTACGATTCCATCCCCTGGTTCTGGTCCAACCAATATGATCTGCGCCTGCAGACGGTCGGGCTTTCAGCCGGATACGACCAGATTGTGCTTCGCGGGTCGCCGGCCGAACGAAGTTTCTCGGTCGTCTACCTGCGGCAAGGCCGGGTGATCGCGCTCGACTGCGTCAACGCCACCAAGGATTATGTCCAGGGCAGGAAGCTGATCCTGGACCGGGCGGCGCCGGATCCGGCCAAGCTCGCCAATCCCGCCCAGCCCCTCAAGGACCTGGTCTGAGGCCTATTCCCAGATCTTCACGCGCTGTTCGGGAGCGAGATAGAGCTTGTGGGTGGGCTTGACGGCGAAGGCGTCGTACCAAGCATCGTGGTTGCGCACTGCCCAGGTGCGCCACTTGCTTGGGGAATGGACGCCCGACAGAACTGCCTTGCGGAGCTCGGCCTCGCGGAAGGCGACCTTGTTGACCTGCGCACGGCCCATGAAGAAGCGCTGGTCTCCGGTGAAGCCGTCGATCACAGGCGCGGGCTTGCCGCCGAGCGACAGCTTGTACGCGTCGTAGGCGATGGCGAGGCCCGCATTGTCGGCAATGTTTTCGCCCAGCGTCTGCGCGCCGCGGATTTTAAGCCCCGGTAACGGCTCATAAGAATCATATTGGGCGACGAGCTTGGCCTTGCGCTCATTGAACCCGGCTAAGTCTTCGTCCGTCCACCATTTGTTGAGCCTCCCCTGCGGATCGTATTTCGATCCCTGATCGTCGAAATGATGGCTGATCTCGTGGCCGATCACATAGCCGATCGCACCGTAATTCACGGCTGGATCGGCGTTCGGATCGAAATGGGGCGGCTGGAGATAAGCAGCGGGGAAGACGATCTGATTGTTGGCGAAGCTCGCATAGGCATTGGCGGTGATCGGCATCATCCACCATTCCTGGCGGTCGACCGGCCCGTCGATCCGCGCGAGCCGCCGGGCATGATCGTACTCGGCTTGGCGGACGAAGTTGCCATAGGCGTCGTCGCGCCTGACGAGGAGCCCGTCATAGCTCCGCCATCTGGCTGGATGGCCGATCATTGGAGTGAAGGCCGCCAGCTTGGCCCGTGCTTTCACCTTGGTTTCCGGCGCCATCCAGCTGAGGTTCGCCAGGCGCCGGTCCATGGCGGCAAGGACGTTCTTCACGAGCTCGTCCATCGCCGCCTTGGTGGCCGGCGGGAAATGCCGCGCGATATACGGTTTGGAGACGGCGTCGGTGAGGGCGGCGCCGGTCAGCTCGATCGCTTGCAGCCAGCGCGCCGGCGGCTCGGTGGCGCCGCCGAGCGCCCCGCCGGAGAAGGCGAACTCTTCCTCCGCGAAGGCGGTGGGAAGGACGAGCGCACGGTCCTTTGCGACGCGGACGGTGAGCCAGTCCTTGAGGACGGGAAGCCGCGTCTCGGCGAAAACCTTAGCCATTCCGGTGACGGCAGTGGTCTCGCCGACCACGATCATCGAACGCCGCCCCAGCCCCGCTCCGTCGAGGTAAGCCTGCCAGTCGAAGCCGGGCGCCTTCGACTTAAGCTCGGCCAGCGTCCAGGGATTGTAGGTCTTCTCCGCGTCGCGCGACTCGGCGAGCGGCCAATGCGCCTCCGCCAGCTTCCGCTCGAAGTCATAGACCGCGGCTGCCCGCGCCGTCGCCGCGGCCACGGGGACTCCGGTCAGCTTGAGGAAGTTCGCGATATGGGCGCGATAGCTATCCTGCGTCGTCCTCGCCGCGTCGTCGGTGCCGCGATAATATTCGCGATTGGGCATGCCGAGACCGCCCTGGCCGAGGCTGGGCATGTAGCGTTCGGGATTCCTGTCGTCCTGGCCGATGGCTAGCGGGAAGAGCGACGGGAAATAGCGGGGCATTCGGCCCACCGCCGGCGTCGGCCGCCAACCGCGCAGCAGCTTGCCCATCGCCGCGGCAAGCGCCGAATGGCTGCCAGCGCCGCGCACCGGCGCCAGCTCGGTGAAGAGCGGCGTAGCGCCACGGGCCTCGATCGCGGCGCGATCCATCAGCGCCGCATAATAGTCCGCGACCCGCCCATCGTCGCCCTTGAGCGAGGCGCGGCGCGCGATCATCTCCTCGACGATCGCCTTGACCTGGGAGGCGGCGAGATCATTGAGCCGCGCCACTTGACTGAAAGCCCCGCGATCCGCCGGGATCTCCACGGTGCGGGCCCAGGTGCCGTTAACGTAGGACCAGAAATCATCGCCGGGATGAACCGACCGGTCCATCGACTCGAAGTCCACGCCGAAGGTGCCCCACTGCGCTTTCCCGACCGGGCCCTGGACGGCTGTGGGCGGAGTTTGCGCCGCTGAAATGCCGCTCGCCGGCAGCAAGAGTCCGAATGCCAGCAATGCCGTCCGCACGTCCGCTCTCCTCTTCCGCAAGGAGAATGCCGCGCGGCGGCGATTACTTCAAGCGGGCCGAATAGCCCGCCAGCACCTCGCACACCCAGCGGGCGGCGGTGAGCGCCGTGACGTCGCTCAGGTCGAGCGAGCGGTCGAACTCGGTGAGATCGACCAGCTTCACCCGCGGCTGAGCGGCGAGAAAGCGCGCCGCTTCGAAGAACATGTCGACCGGCATGCCGCCTGGCCGTGCGCCGGGCGCGCCCGGGCATTGCGAGCGGTCGATCACGTCGATGTCGAAATCGATCATCAGCGCATCGGTATGGGCGAGGGTCCGAAGCGCGTCCTCAAGGATCGGAACGATGCCGCGCTCGCGGCAGTCCCGGATGGTGTAGACGCTAATGCCCTCCTCGGCGGCGGTCCGGTGCATGCGACCGGTGTTAGCAAAGGGCGCAAGGCCGATCTGGCAGATGTTTCGGCCCGGCAAACCGTCCTCAAGCAGAGCCCGGATCGGGTTTCCGTTCATCAGACCCTCGTCCGTGTCGCGCAGGTCGAAATGGGCATCGAGGGTGATGAGGCCGAGGCGGTCGAGAGGAACTCCGAGCCCGTGCGCCGCCGGCCGAGTCACCGCATTATGCCCGCCGAGCAGGAGCGTCAGATCGCTGGTTGAAGTGCACCGAAGGACAGCGTCACGGATCGGCGCGAAGCCTTTTTCCGGCGTGATGCCCTGCACCGGCACGTCGCCATGGTCCCTGATCCGGA
>JALYGI010000062.1 GCA_030777185.1 Pseudomonadota bacterium | reverse complement strand
GCCGCGACGACGACGCCGCTCCCGGTGCTCGATCCGCAGGCATTGCGATCGAGCGCGTGAGGATTGCGGGTCTGGCCGCCGACGGCGCTCCAACCGGAAATGGAATCGCCGTCCCGAAAGTTCGCCCACTCCGAAAGATTGGTTTTTGCGACAATGACGGCTCCCGCCTGACGGAGACGGGCGACCAGCGGGGAATCGCGGCCGGTGACATTATCCTTGAGGGCAAGGCTGCCGGCGGTGGTCGGAAGGCCGCCCTTGGTCTCGATATTGTCCTTCACCATGATTGGCATGCCATAAAGCGGCCCACGAAGTGCGCCGCGGTCCAGCGCCCGGGCCTCGTCGAGCGCGGCAGGTTCGACGGCGATCACGGCATTTACCTGCGGCTCAAGGCGGTTGATGCGGTCGAGCGCGATCTGTGTCCGCTCGGCCGCGCTACCCGTTTCCGGGAAAGGCGCGGCGGCAAGCGCGAGCGGCGCCTGGGGGGCGCCAGTGCCGGCTCCCGGAGCGGTGGCGCAGCCGGCAAGGAGGAAGGTCAGGAAAAGAGTGCGGCGGATCATGCGGTGTTCCTTCAGCGAAGCGGGGCGAGAAGACGATCGAGCAAGGCCGGGCCTTGCGCCGCCTTTTCGAGGTGGGGGAAGCGCAGGCCCTGATGATAGGCGAGCGCCACCTCGCGGTAACGGCTACCTTCCTTCAGCAGCAGGCGAATGGGCTCGCGTCCGCCTTTTGCGGCAGTGATCGCGCCCTTGATCTCGTCGTCCGAATATTCGCGGCCGTTCACGGCGACGATCGAGCTTCCGGGCGTGACGCCCTGGTTGAAGCTATTCGAATCCCAGATGACGTTGCTGACCCTGCCACCGGAGCCGATGGTGAATCCCAGCGAATAGCTGAGGTTCAGCGTCTTTGCCCGTTTCATGGCTGAGGCGTCGAATGCGTTCGGCTCCGCCTTCCACGTAAGCCGGTATCCGCCGCGCTCGATGCCCGCGACAGGCGGCGGGGCGGACTGGTAGACGCGCTCGCGCAGGAAGGTTGCCCAGTCATAGGGGGTGACGCGATTGAGGGCAGTCACGACATCGTCGAACGTGTAAGTGACGACGCCCCAATCGCCGGGCCGAATGCCGAAGAAGCCTCGGGCGAAATCGTCGATCGAGCGCTTGCCCTCGGTCCGCTGCCGGATCAGCGTGTCGACATCGATCCAGAGGAGCGCGCTTTCATTGTAATAATCGGTCGCGCGCTGCTGGCTGGGATAGAGCACCGCGCGGCCATAGCCGATGATCGGCTGGTTGGTCGTGTCGATGAGGGGCCGCCATTGGCGCCCTGTCTGAATCGAATGGTACGCCGCCGTGCTGGCAATCTCGCCCAAGGCGACATCCATCGGGACCACGCCCGAACGCGCGCCGAGCACGATATCCCAGAAGCTCGTCTGGCCTTCATAGACCCAGAGCAGTTCGTTCTGGTTCGGCGTGCGGTAGTCGGGAGTCCAGGTGCCGGCCGGGCGGCGGAACTTGCCGTTCCAGCTATGCACGAACTCGTGCGGCAGGAGGCCGCGCGTGGAGCCGGTATTTGCCCAATCCGTGAAATAATTGCGCGGCACGGCATTTTCAGAGCTGCGATGATGCTCGAGCCCGATGCCGCTCAGCTCAGCAGAGAGCGCGAGGAGGAATTCGTAGCGATCGAAATGCTTCGATCCGAACGTCTTCAGGGTCTGGTCCACCATCCGGCGGTGGGCCGCAATATGCTCCGGCTTCGCCTCGAGATCCTCGGGCCGGTCGGCGAAGACGTTGAGGTCGACGTCGCTGCCGAGCTCCCACTTGCGGAAGTGGCGGCCGGCGAACATCGGGCTGTCGACCATCGTCTCATATGTCGTGACGGCATAGTTGATCCGGTCGCCCTGGCGGTTCTCCCCGTCGAGCGCGGCTACACCCGTCCAGCCGGCAGGCAGCGTCACCGATGGTTGGATCATGATCTGGCGCACATAATGCCCGGCCGGATAGAGGGACACTTTCTCCCACTGGAGGTTCAGCATCTCGGGCGTCATTTCGACCCGATCGATCGCCCCCGGCGCATTCGAGAGATAGTCAAAAGCGATGTCGAGGCTGGCGACGCCCGCCGGCACGTCAAGATCGAAGGCGAAGACGTCGCGCGGATCGCGCCGCCAGGCGATCGGCTGACCGTTGCCGGTGATGCGGAGGCCGGCGATGGCCTCGATCGGGCCGCTCGGCGCATGGTTTCCCGGAAGCCATTGCGGGTAGCGCAAGGTGAGCCGGCCGGGGCGGGCGACTGGGATCGTCTGGCGCACGCGGAAGATGCCGCGCCGGGTGTCGGTCGCATCGACGTGCAGCGTCAGCGTGCCCGGATAGCGCAGGTCCCTCGCCGGGTTTTCCGTCATTGGCGAGATCGGCGCCGCCGGCATGCTGTTTTGTGCAACGAGGTGGGTGGAGGCCGGCAGGGCAGCGCCCAGCGCGAGGGCGATCAGGACGGCTTTGCGCAACACGAGTCTCCGGGCTTTTCTATGAAGCCCGATGGCGAATTGTTTCTTTGCCGTCCAGTGGCTTGTCGCCCACCGACCAGGCCGCTCCTAAGCCGCCTTTGCCAGCTTCGCCCGCTCGATCGCCTCCATCACGATCCGGCAGGCATCCTTCTGGCCAAGCCAGCGGCCGACGCGAACCCATTTTTCGGGCTCGAGGTCCTTATAGTGGGTGAAGAAATGCTCGATCTGCTGGCGAACGATATCCGGCAGGTCGTCCGCTTCCTGGACCTTTTCGTAATAAGGAAAGGTGCTGTGGTCAGGAACGGCGAGGATCTTCTCGTCGCCGCCGGCCTCGTCCTCCAGCAGCAGCACGGCAATCGGCCGTACCCGCACCACGCAGCCCGGGATGAAGGGCGAGCGGGCGACAACCATCACATCGAGCGGATCGCCGTCGGGCGAGAGGGTGTGCGGGATGAAGCCGTAATTGGCCGGGTAGCGCATCGGCGTGTGGAGGATGCGATCAACGAAGATCGCGCCCGACTTCTTGTCGAACTCATATTTAACCGGCTCGCCGCCGACCGGGACTTCGATGATCGCGTTGACGCTGTTCGGCGGATCGTCGCCGACCGGGATTAGATCGATGTTCATGACGGCGCCCCGATAGGGCCGAGGCGCTTCCCAGGCGAGATAAAAATGCTAAGCCCCCGCCGATGAGCAGCAAAGTGCAGGCGATCAGGGGCACGCAGAGCATGCTGGGCGAAGAGGCCGAGCGGTTCCACGCCGTCGTTTCGGCGTTCGATCGCGTGCGCCGGCTTTACGGCTTCCAGCGGGTGGAAGTGCCGGTGTTCGAAGCGACCTCCGTTTTCGCCCGCAGCTTGGGCGAAACCACGGATGTGGTCTCGAAGGAAATGTATACGTTCGAAGATCGCGGCGGAGATTCGATTACGCTGCGGCCGGAATTCACCGCGGGCATCGCCCGTGCCTATCTGTCCGAAGGCTGGCAGCAATATGCGCCGCTGAAGGTTGCGACGCACGGCCCCGCTTTCCGGTACGAGCGGCCGCAGAAGGGCCGGTTCCGCCAGTTCCATCAGCTTGACGCGGAAGTGATCGGCACCGATTCTCCGATGGCGGATGTCGAGCTGCTCGCCTTTGCCGACCAGCTGCTGCGCGAGCTCGGCATTGGCGAGGGCGTCACCCTGCAGCTCAACACGCTCGGCGATCCGGAGACGCGCGAGGCCTGGCGGGCGGCTTTGATCGAGCATTTCGAAGCGCATCGGGGCTCGCTGTCGGAGGAGAGCCTGGCGCGGCTCGACAAGAACCCGCTCCGCATTCTCGACAGCAAGGACCCGAGGGACCGGCCAATCGCCGACAGCGCGCCCGCGATCGACGAATTCCTCACGGAAGCGGCCTCAAGCTTCTTCGCGGCGGTCACCTCAGGGCTTGACGCAGCCGGCGTGCCCTGGACGCGCAATTCTCGGCTCGTCCGGGGTCTCGACTATTACCGGCACACCGCCTTCGAGTTCGTCACGGATCGATTGGGCGCTCAGGGGACGGTGTTGGCCGGTGGACGCTATGACGGCCTCATCGAAACACTTGGTGGGCAGCACACACCCGCGGTGGGCTGGGCGGCGGGAATTGAGCGGCTGGCGAGCTTGACCGAACAGCAGGGCAATGGGCGAGGGGACGTTCCCGATTTAGCTTTAGTCGTAGATAGTGCGCGCGTTGAGGATCATGTGATCAGGGTAGGGGCAGCGATACGGCGAGCCGACATTTCACTGAGCATACCTTATCGGGGCAATGCAAAACGTCATTTCGAATTGGCCAGGAAATCAGGGGCTCGGGCGCGCCTCGTTCTACGCCGCTGGGAACCCAATGACAGCTTGAGCCGAGAGCCGCTTGCGGGCGATGATCCAGTGATCGTCAGCTTCAAGTCTGACGAGCAGGGCCAAGCGGTTGATGATTTAATGGGCCGAACGTTCTCCAGCCTTGAGGAATTTTACAACGTAAGCAGGCTCGCGGGCGTGCATGGTGAGGCGCTTTTGCGGCCGAAGAACCAACATCTATGACCTCCATCTCCGCCGAACGCATCGCCGCCATCGAAGAGCGGAGGGACGAGTTGCAAAACGCAATGTCGGCGCCGAACCTCGCGCCCGACGAATTCGTGCGGCTTTCCAAGGATTATGCCGAGATCGAACCGGTCGCCGCCGCGGCGCGCGAGGTGCGGCGGCTGCGGGCGGAGCTCGATGTTCTCGTCGGTATGATCGACGATCGTGAAGCCGAGGCCGAGATACGCGAGATGGCGGCGGAGGAAGCCGAGATCATCCGCCGCAAGCTTCCGGATGCGGAGCGGGCGCTCGCGCTCAAGCTGCTGCCGCGCGATGCCGCGGACGACCGCCCGGCCATGCTCGAAATCCGCGCCGGCACCGGCGGGGACGAGGCGGCTCTGTTCGCAGGCGATCTCCTCCGCATGTACCAGCGTTATGCCGAAAGCCAGGGCTGGCGGGTCGAGATCATCTCCGCAAGCGCGTCCGATGTCGGCGGCTTCAAGGAAGTTGTCGCCTCCGTCACCGGCCAGGGCGTGTTCGCGAAGCTGAAGTTCGAAAGCGGTGTCCACCGCGTTCAGCGCGTGCCCGCGACGGAGAGCGGAGGCCGCATCCATACCTCGGCCGCGACCGTGGCGGTGCTTCCCGAGGCGGAGGATGTCGATGTTCAGATTGACGAGGCCAAGGACCTTAGGATCGATGTCTACCGCTCGTCGGGGCCGGGCGGGCAATCGGTCAACACCACCGATAGCGCGGTCCGAATCACCCACCTTCCGACCGGGCTCGTCGTCATCCAGCAGGACGAGAAGTCGCAGCACAAGAACAAGGCGAAGGCGCTGAAGGTGCTCCGCACCCGGCTTTACGAACTGGAACGCGAGCGGCTCGCAAGCGAGCGCGCCGGGGCACGCAAGTCGATGGTCGGATCGGGCGATCGATCGGAGCGGATCCGCACCTATAATTTCCCGCAGGGACGAGTGACCGATCATCGCATCAACCTTACTCTCCACCGGCTCGACGAGATCCTCGCCGGGCCCGGGCTGGACGAGCTCGTCTCTGCCCTGATTGCTGAGGACGAGGCCGAACGGCTCGCCAGTCTCGATGAAGGTGCGTGAGGCGCTTGCCGCCGCCGCGGCGCGGCTGGCCGGGTCAAGCGAGAGCTCCCGTCTTGATGCCGAATTGCTGATGGCGAAGGCGCTTGGGACGACACGCGAAAACCTCCTCCTGTCGCGGATGGACGAAGAGGAACCTGCCGCGTTCGATGCCCTCCTGGGCCGCCGCGAGGCGGGCGAGCCCATTGCCTACATCCTAGGACACCGCGCCTTCTGGACCATCGAGCTGGAGGTCGGCCCAGGCGTTCTCGTTCCTCGCCCCGATACCGAGACACTGATGGAAGCCGCGTTTGGGCATTTCGGCGCGAAGGGGCCGGAGCGGGTTCTGGACCTCGGTACCGGTCCAGGCACCTTGCTCCTTGCGGCGCTCGATCAGTGGCCGGGCGCCTCCGGGCTTGGTGTCGACCGTTCAGAGGCGGCTCTGCGGATGGCGGAAAGGAACGCCGCGCGGCTGGGCCTTGCGGGGCGCGCCGAGTTCCGGGTCGGCGATTGGGGACATGGGGTAGCGGAGCGCTTCGAGCTCATTCTGTGCAATCCGCCCTATGTGGAAGTGGGTGCCGATCTTGCCCGCGACGTCGAGGATTGGGAGCCGCCCGAGGCGCTGTTCGCCGGTCCCGACGGGCTTCAGGAGTATCGCCGCCTCGCCCCCGAAATCCCCCGGCTGCTCCTTCCCGGCGGCATCGCCTGCATCGAGATCGGAGCGGGCCAGGAAGGGGCAGTGAGCGCGCTTTTCGAAGCCCAGGGCCTCGCCGTCTCGTCCCGGCGGGACCTTGCCGGAATCGCCCGCTGCCTCGTCTTGACCCGCAGTCCCGGGCATTGATCTGCGTCAATTATCTTTCCGCTTGGTTTTCCCCATGAGAATAGCTACATATTCGCTGAGGGACGGGGCCTGACACAGCATTGGATGCTTGAGGCTTGCCGTCGCCGACCCCCGATTGCTTTGGCGTCCTTGGACGATCCTGGCGTGAGGAGGCGGGAGCCGCTCGTTTAGCGGCCGCCTGCCGAAGGTGTCGCGCTAAATTAGCGGCCGGGAAGGGCTCGGTCGATGGAGTGGTGAGATAGCCCACCTGTGACGAGGACCAACGTTTGATCAACAATCGTCAGAACGGCCGCCGGCGCGGTCGTGGCGGCGGCCCACGCTCGCCGAACAGCACGCCGAGCCAGGGCAACCGCCAGGACAATCGTCAGCGCGGCAATGCGGCCCAGCTTCTCGAGAAGTACAAGTCGCTGGCGCGCGACAGCCAGCTTGCAGGCGACCGCGTCCAGACTGAAACTTATCTTCAGTTCGCCGAACATTATTTCCGCGTCTTGAACGAGAACCGCAGCCGGTTCGAGGAACAGCGCCCCCGCCGCGACGACTTCATGTCGGACGAGGACGAGGATGATGA